>JBBADV010000011.1 GCA_041656295.1 Kiritimatiellales bacterium
ACTTTGACCGGTTCAGATTCTGCCATCAGATTAAACAGGTCAAAATAATGACAGCATTTTTCAACCATTGTACCGCCGGAATATTCTGAAAACTTATTCCATTCCTCCCATTTATTCAAAAACGGGCGGCGATGCTCCATGATATACATCATCTTTATATCGCCAGCGGTTTTCCGCTCTTTTAATTCATCCAGCAGCACCTGATAAACCGGTTTAAAACGGTATTCCAGGCCGATGAAAAATACTTTCTCATAATCGCGTGCCAGCTCAGAAATTTTCCAGGCATCCTGCAGCGAAGCGGAAATCGGTTTTTCAAGTAAAATATGTTTTTTAGATTTGCAGACCTTTTTCACAACATCAAGATGTGTGTAATTCGGGCTGCTGATAATCATAGAATCGGAGTTTTTATCCGCACAGGCTTCATCCAATGACGAATAAATTTTTACGCCGGAAAGTTTGGGATGAAGTTGTAAACAATACTCTATGCTAGCCGGATTCGGGTCGTAAATTCCAACAACATCCGCCTCACCGACGGCTTCAATCGTCGTGATGTGCTCCGCCCCCATACAGCCGGCACCGATAATTGCAATCTGCGGGCGTTTCAAATTCGAATTGCCGTCTTCGCGGCCCCAAACAATCGAAAGGTCAAGCTCTAACGGAATATACGGCTTCTTCTCATTCATAACGATCTATCTCCTTAAACAAAACATTTCATTAATCTTTTAATTTACCGCGGATGCCTGCCGCCGGTTCAGATTTTATTTTTAATATTTTTCAAAAGGATAACCTAGCTTTCTGCGCGATAAACTGTTTTTTATGTTAATCGTTTTACCTTAACGCGATGGAGATATATTGTACCGCAAATTATGCGCTGGTGATATCCGGCAGCTCAGAGGAGATATCCTTAAATTGCTGATGAATATTTTGGAACCGGCACAGAAAATAAAAAACAATTCTAAGTTTTATAGATTCCCGATTTATTCAACTTTACCCAAAAAAGAGTTCATAAATTCGTTTTCGTCTTCCGGGAGAGCCGCTGTTTCTTTGCTGGAATGATCCGCATACCAAAAGCGCTAAGGAGCATGGATTCTAACCGCCCGGGCATCGGGATAATTTATCCGGAATTAAACGCGGATCGGGTAAAAAGACTCGCTGCAGGCAGGCAGCAAAAAGTGTCAAATGACACGAAGCAGGAGATTTATATCACCTTTGGGGCGGGTAAAACTCAACGTTTTTTAATTGCCAATGGCACTGTTGCTCTGCGGCTAGAGCATTTTAAATTAATGTATAGCCGCAAAAACGCGCAAAAATCGCCAAATAATTATGGGCCGAATGATTGATAAACCGCAGAACGCACTGAGAACTTTTCAACTCTCAACTGTAAACTGAAAACCCTGAATACGGAACGCGGCGAGGGCGCCGCGTCTACTGCTCTGCCGCTCTGCTAATCCCTGAATGCCTGATGCTTTCTGCAGAACTTCCGTGTGTGTTGTGAATCCCGTGGTTTAAATATCTGCGTTCATCTGCGTTATCTGCGGATTTCCCAAGGCAGGCAAAGATGCCTGCGATACATTACACTTTTGTGTGTTTTTTGTGACTATAATTTTTCTTAATACGCTCTAAACTGTAATTATTCATAAATCCATTTATGCCGCCACGGGTCAGACGTTTCCGTCTGAAACGCTTTCAGCTTTTCACAGTATTCTGCAACCTGTTCAGCATATTCCGGATCTCCGGCGAGGTTATTAATTTCATCCGGATCGTTTTCCAGATTATATAATTCAAACCGCGGACGATGCAGATAGTCGTTAACCTTCCGGACACCGAATGTTTCATGTCCGCCCTGGATTGCGGCCTGCCACGATGCCGAGTGCCATAAATCAGTCGAACTTGGATAGGTTAGCGGATGCGCAATGTTCCAGATGAATTTATATTTTTTCGAACGGATAATCCGCATCGGGTAATAATTTGTCACTTCGTGGAATGTATGGGCGGCAAAAACTTCTTCGCGCCAGTTCTCGGGAGATGTTTCTTCAATTATATTCCGGAATGACATGCCGTGAAATTCCTTTGAATCCTCCGGCAGTGCGCCGGCGAAATCAAGAATCGTTGGGGTAAGATCAACCCATGAAACCAGTGCGTCGCAGGCTATGCCGGTCTCTTTTTGTTGCGGAGCTTTAACAATGCACGGCAGCTGCATGCCCGGATCGTACAATGTTGTTTTCGATGCCGGGAAGGCGGCACCGTTGTCAGAAATATAGATGATCAGTGTGTCGTCATATTTCCCTTCTTCTTTCAGAATTTCGATTAACCGTCCGATACCGCGGTCGAGACGTGAAATGGATTGATAGTATTGCGCCAGCTCTGCGCGCACCTCCGGAAGATCGCTCAAGAACGGGGGCACTATCACTTCGTCAGCTGTATAAAACCGCTCTGTGTCGCCAGGATAGGCCTCCGCTGGATTTCCGAACCGGTTCGGTTTATATGGACTGCTCTCGTCGACATTCACGCAGCGGTGCGGATTGAATGAACACCAGTAAAGGAAGAACGGTTCGCCGCCGGAAATGAACTCACGGCACGCCTCCGCCAGCGCAATATCATTGCGGTCTAAATGATTTTCCGGCAGATTAAAATCGAACGGGAAAAGATTTTCCGGAGAAAAATGTTTTTTTCCGGCACGTCCGGTACGGTACCCGGCGGACTGCATACGCGCCGGCAGCGAGACCACGGAATCAAAACAGGAAAAATGATGCTGTGCATGCGAAAGTCCGTAGGTTCCGTTGGTGTGATTATGAATACCGGTGAGGATAGCAGAACGGCTCGGAGAACTGGATGCTGAGGTACAGAATGCATTTGTAAAACGCGTACCGTCTGCCGCAAGTGCATCAAGATGCGGGGTGTCGATAGCCGGATTTCCGTAACAGCCAAGCGACTCACGGCCGTGGTCGTCTGATACCATTAATACAATATTATATTTTTTTTTCTGTTTCATATAAGGATTTTTTCTGTTTTCTGTTCACGCTTTTATAAAATAGCTATCGCAAAATCGTTTACGTGCGAACGGTGTCTTTTATTTCCGACCAGCGTGCTCCATATTTTTGCAGACGTACCACCGGATCATCTTTCTCGTTTTCCCGGCGCGGAGCATCCTCCGCCCAGGTATAAACACGGCACGTATTCTCGCGATATGTCTTTATCCGTTCCGCCATTTCCGAACGAACGTCCTGATAATCCGGATGTCTGAACAGATTGTTCAGTTCGCCGGGATCATTTTTGCAGTCATACAACTCGCCGTCATCCGGCATGGTGTCGTAATGCACAAACCGGAACTGACCGTCGCGCACAGCATAAACTGCTTCCTGCGGCGGCACAAATTCCCACTCGCAGATAGTAAATTCGCGTCCGGCACTTTCGCCGCGAATGGCCGGCATCACTGAAACACCGTCGATGCCGGCTTCGTTTTCGATGCCGGCAAGATCGGTCAGCGTCGGATAGAAATCCGTGTTTTCAATGATCGCTTCGCAGATTTTTCCTTGCGGCACGCCGGGGCCGGCCAGAATGAACGGAATGCGGTGAATCGATTCGTAGATCCCCAGATTTTTAAGCGTCAGGCCGTGCTCGCCGGCGAAATCGCCGTGGTCGGCGGTGTACACAATCACCGTATTCTCAAGCTCGCCCTGCTCTTCGATTTTCTTGAGCACCTCGCCGATTGCCTCGTCCAGCATGGTAATCAGCGTAAAGTGCGCCGCCATCTGTTCGCGCAGCTCGGCGCTATCGACTGAACGGAACGGATAGCCGGAGCCCTGCGCCGCGTTCACATAGTTGCGCTGAAACTCCGGTTTGCCTTCGAATTTGCGTTCCAAATAATCGACGGCGCTGTCCGGCAGCGAAAGCGTTTCCGGATTATAGTCATGCGCCCGCGACGCCGGCGGCGAATAGGGATTATGCGGCCGCTGGAAACTGACCTTCAGGAAAAACGGTTTGTTCAAATCGCGCTGCTCAAGGAACTCGACGCCCTTGCGCCCCGTCCACGCTTCCAGCGAAAACTCTTCCGGCAGCTCGCTGATAAACGCGCGGTCGCCCCAACCCGGATGCCCCGGCACAATTCCGCCGTGGTCATACAAATCGGCAATGCCGGCTTCGACCAGATCGTTAAAATAGTGGCACGACTGCGGATTACAGGCCTCTGCGTCGCACAAATCCGACAGGCGTAAAAACCCAAATCCGGCGTGCACCCAGCTCAGCGGCAGATGCGCCTTGCCGACCATGCCGGTTTCATAGCCGTGCTGCCGGAACAGGCGCGCCACGTTCGGTGCATCGCTATGCAAATCGCGGACAAAATTGCCGGAAATTCCGTGTGTCTTCACCTGCTGCCCGGTTAAAAACGTACTGCGCGACGGCGCGCTGACGGGGTTGTTGGCATAGGCTCGGCTAAACACAACACCCTTTTTGGCCACGCGGTCGAGGTTCGGCGTTCTCACATCCGGATGCCCGGCAATTCCCATGCAGTTCGCGTTGTGCTGATCGCTCATCAGCCATAAAATATTCACTTTTTTCTTACTCATTCTGGTTCTTCACCTTTGGTTCAAAAATTGAACGCGTGTTATCGCACAGTTTTCGAACGGCTTCGACTTAAAAAGTAGTTAACCGGTTAACATTGACGCAATTCTTCGCGCAAAACCTCCAACGCCGGATAGCGCCCGCTCCACGCCAGCCACGGTTTTTCGGCACCGGCGTGCCTGCGGACGAACTCGATGCCGCGGTCCATGATCCAGCCATCCATCTGGTCTTTTTCGCCGAACACAGATTTGCCGAACGTAACGCCAAGCGTGCGTTCTTCCACGCGCCGCACCAGATCGCGATAGAACCGGTCCAGCAGACCCTGCAGGTTTAAATGCTCCGTATAGGCACTGGCGCGCAAAAAGGCATTGGAACATTTACCGGCGGTTTCCACGGCATCGGTAAACCCGAATTTACGAAGCAGCGGCGCGCTCAGCGGTAGCTCCGTATCGTGACGCCAGAAAAGATGCAGCTTACCGCGCACACCGGTTTCATAGCCGGCATCGCGCACCGCGCGCACCATATTCGGCGTGTCCGGCCACAAATTATAGGTGGGATTAATCACACACCCGTGCTGATGCACATACAAACCAGTAAACAGCGAAATCCGCGCCGGCACGCACACCGGCGCTTGCGTGACAACATTGCGGAACAAAACCCCGTCTTCCGATAACCGGTCGAGCGCCGGCGTTTTAACCTCCGGATGTCCCAACCACGACAGGCAATCCGCGCGCATCTGGTCATAAAGATAAACACAATGGACGGACGTTTTTTCATGAGTGGGTTTTCCGGCAAGGGGCTGCCATTCGGCGCCTGTTTCGATTCCTATTAAAACAAATTCCCGGCGGAACCGCCGGGAATTTTATGCCGGCAAATGCCGGCTCAACCCATCGACGCAAGGTTAGAGTTTACGCCGCGCAATGAATGCTCCGACAAGCCCGATAAGCAGCAACGCCAGCGAGCCCGGCTCCGGAATGGTTTCAATCGTCAGCACCGGCCACATACCTTGATTATCAGATTCTTTCGTCGCAAAATTGTAGCCACTAGCAGGGGTGGTATTGTCATATCCATCCACTTGCGCACGAAATACAATATGGCTCATTCCGTTTTCATATGCCTCGTTAATTGCCTCCACCAATTGTTCGTTCGACAACTGGTATTTTCCATTTGTTTCCGCATTTTCCGGCGTCAGGAATTGTTCGACTGAAAAATTCGCTGTTGCGGAATAATCGCTCAGCTCAACCGTGCCGTTATTTTTAAAGAAAACATCAATTCTTACATTGCTCACTGGTGTGCCGACAACTCCCCGAAGAAACCACTGTACACTGGCGAAGCTGACGATTTCATCTGCTGTCAACGCCGGCAGTTCAAATATAAAAGCGCCGGCAAACAGATTTTTATTATTCGGCCCATCAGTCACCTGTATATTATTTTTAGTCGCATCCAGATTATCGGCGGTGCCGGTTCCCCCATAATCCGAAAACCGGGCATCATCAGAGGGATAAATAAGCGCCGCCTGCACTGAAGCGACGACGAATGCTGCTGCCAGAATATATTTTATATACTTCATTTTGTTCTCCTTTTCCTTTCTTGCGTTTTTCAATCTGGATGATTGATGCGCTGGTTCCTCAATCTGCTTTCAATACACCTCTTTACTACATAGCTTCGAGCATACACCCGATTGTTCAGGGCAAAATTTCTTTTTTTGTTAACCGTTTAACGTCGCGGTGTTTCATTGGTTTTTTTATTTTGTCGGCGTGCCGGCATAACGCTCACCCAATTTTTTCCTGATTAAAACCGGTCTCTCTGCCGGACAAATTCGTCGAGCAGCGCCATAAAGTTTTCATATTTTGTTCCATAAGCGATGGAGTGGCTCGGGCCGAGGATAAAACCGGGGAAGCCATCCGCCTCTTCAAAACAACTGCGGACTGTTTTTCTAACATCGTCCGGCGTGCCTTCAATCAGCACTTCAAGCGGCACCGCGCCCCAGACACTGAGGCGGTCGTTGGATTTTTTGCGAAGCGCGGAAATCGACATCGCCGAGGTGGTCTGAATGGACTGGTAGCCGTCGATGCCGGCTTCGATGAACAGATCCAGCAGCGGCAGCGTGTTGCCGCAGTTGTGCATGACCACCTGCTGGCAGAATTTGCGCATGTGCTGCAGGCGGGCTTTGAGATATGGCAGGCACTGCTCGCGGAACATGTCCGGCGACATCAGCGGGCCGTTGGTGCCGGCCATATCGCGTTCGATCAAAATGCCGTCCGCCCACGGGCGGATGGTGTATTGATCCACAGCGTTCTGCTGAAACAGCAGTTGAGCATTGCACGCCTGCATCACTTCCGGATAGAGCGCCATGGTCATCAGCGCGTTGACGGTGCCGTCGAGCGGCGTATACGAAACGCACTCGAAATTGCCAAGCATCATATAGCGCTCATCGCCGAGCTGTTCCGCCAGATAGTCCATCAGTTCAAATTCAGACGGATCGGGAACTGGCGGCAGTTCGCGGGATGCATATTCCTCTACCTGGTGCTCTTTGAACGAGGTGTCGTCCGGAAAAAACATCACATCATTTGCTCCCGGCTCAAGCTTCCAGACGCCTTTGCGCGCGTCGTCCCGATAGGTGTTGGCATCAATTCGGCGCGGCGGATTTTCGGGCGTATGCCCTTTCGGCGGCACGCGCACGGCTTCTTTGGTGGTGACCAGATCGACGCAATCGAGCTTGCGGTAGAAGTCGACGATGTCCTGCTTGGCGGCATCAACCGCTTCGTCGCGCCGCCCTTCCCACATGGCGCGCTGCCATTCCGGCTTATTCCGCAAAATCGTTTTGCGGCCGATTACTTTGGAAATAATGTCGTGATCGGCAAAATAAAGCCCCAGCGGCGTTTTATCGACCGGCTGTTTGTTAATCGCTGCTTTTACGCGCTCTTTTGGATTCATCATTCCCTTCTCTCTGTATTATTAAAACTCATTCAATTCGTAAACGTCAGCGAATGAACCGTAAACGACCCCTCGGTGTCCGCCGGCGAATTGCCCTGAAGCGTCACTTCTCTGATTTTGTTCAGGTCCAACCGTCCGTTATCGTCCGGCGCGCCCCAACCGCCCAGCGGCGTGAAGTCGGCCGGCAGGCGTACGGTGACAATCTGCCGCTTACCCTTCGTTTCATGCTCAAGCTGCGGCACGGAGCGGTAGAGGCTGCCGTTGCGCTCTTTGAGAATGACGGAGAAGGTGAAGGTCGACGGATCGTCGAATTCAATATCCAGCAGCAGTTTTGAAAAACCGCCGAAGTCGTCGGCATCCGTCATGGTCGCGGTGAAATTGCCGTACACTCTCGTGCCGAATTTATAGGAAAATTTCACAGCGTTGCCCGCCGGCACGGCTTTCCAAACACCATCGTTCGGTGTCGCTGCCCATTGCCAGTCGGCGGCTTTAATCGTTAGCGGGTCGCGGTTCAGATATTTTCTCAACATGAACGGCAGCTTCCGTTCGACAACATAATTGGCGGCGGGCGCTTCGGCGACGGCAATCCGGAACATCGCAGTATTTTCTTCGCCGAGCGTGCCGTTGTCTGCCGGCACGGTGACGGTAAAGGTCAGAGCAGCGCTTGCGCCGGCGTCGAGTGGCAGCGGCGCGGGCGCCGACGGTTCGCAAATCCAGCCGGCGGGGAATTCCGGCGTGATGGTGAAGGTTGCCGGATGGGCGAAGATATTGCGCACATCAAACGCCATGGTGAAGGTCGAACCGTCCAGCACCTGCTCCGGCTCGCTTGTTACAACCAGCGGAAACTCCGGCGTTACCGGATTGTCGGCATTGAATTCGATATAGATCGGCTCAATGCCCACTTCAATCACCGTGGCATCTCCGGTTCTGTTTACCGTGTTGAGCGGCGCGCCGGCGATGTCGGTGCAGGCCAGCGCATTGGGCGAACGAAGTGTCAGATAGCGCGGATCGACGGAATTTTCGTTTCTAAATGCAACCAGAACCTGTTTGCCGTTTTCCGCGCCGAAGCGCAGCAGGTGCAGTGCGTGGTCGCCGGTTTCAATCCGCTCGGCAAACGGCAGTCCGTTCAGCGCGCGGGAGATTGCGCAAAATGCCGCGACGATTTTTTTCGGAATCATGTGTTCGGCGTTTTCATAATAGAAACCGTAATAGAACGGATTCGGCGCGCCGCCTATGCCGGACGGCATGAACCAGTAGGTGCGGTCAACGTGGTTCGCCATGAGCATCAGGTTCAGTTTTGCCATATAGCGCGCGGCGGCGGCTTCCGAAAAGAGGCGCACGCCGGGGAAGCGGGATGGTTTCATGGGCAGGAATCCGTCGTCGCAGCGGTAGCCGACTTCGGTCGCCCACAGCGCGGGCGAGAAGGATGCGTTTTCCGTCAACCGGCGCACAGCGGCAATTTCATCTTCCAGCGAGGTGATTTCCGCGCTCGTCAGGCGGTATGGATGGAAGGAGAGCACGTCCATTTTGCCGGCGGCGCCATATCCTAAAACGGATTCCATATAGCCCAGCGCAATTTGCGAGGTGCACATGCCAACCACATTTCTATCCGGCGCCTGCGCTTTGATCACGTCGTAAACTTTGGCGAGGTATTCTGCATACTCTTCCATTGTGCCGGGGAAATTGCCGTTGGGTTCGTTGTAGATTTCATAGTCGGAGATGAGGTCTTTGGTGTCTGCCACAACGCGTTTGACCATCTCCACTGCCACCGGAACATTAAACTGATAGTTTTCGTCTTTCGGCACCCACGACGGCGGCGGGCCGTAAACCAGCGCCATCAGTTCGGCAGCGGTTTCCTGCTTGAAGTATGCCAGCATGTCCCGGTTCACATTCCAGGCGTCCGGCGTGGGCTGCAGGTTGCGCCACTGGAATCCGTAGCCGTGGAGACGTAGGCCGCCGGCGCCCATGCGCGCGGCGGCGACGGTCTGGTTGCGGGGGTTGCTTTCAACCATGACCATGGAGAAGCGCGGATCGACCGGCCGGCGTGGCGGCGCGGCGACAACGAAGGCGGTGGCGCCGGTTGCGGCGCCACCGAGATCCCATTTTACGCGGTAATAGCCGGGGACGGAAACCGGCAGGTCAATCGTTTCGCTGAGGCGCCCATTCAGCGCCACCGTTTTTCCGTTCGCCAGCACTTCCTGATCGTAGTAATCCGTGACAGTATAGCTCAGTTTGGTGCTGGCGGCGTTGCCGGCCTGATAGTTGCTGGCACGCAGAATAAAGCGCGGCATTTCGTTCGTGAAAAAGATGGATGCGAGCTGCGTGCTTTCAAGTGAGGCTTCGACCGGCGCGAATGGAATGAATTCCTGCTCTTCAAATGCCCGGGTGCCCAGCATGACGTCGTCAATGTCCATTACGCCGGAGGCGGAAAAAACCAGCTGAAGCTGATCGAGATAAAATCTCGGCGCGTCAAATTCAAAGGCGTACCACTGCCACTCTGAGTTTAAATTAATCTGCTGCGCCAGCTGGGTTTCATATATGGCCTTGCCGGACGGGATTCCGCCGAGCGAAACCGTCCCGGTTGCGGCGTCGCCGCGCACCCGGAATTTCAGAAACAGTTTGCTGCCCCCACCTTTGACCCACGATGAACGCACAAACAGGTTATTTGCGCGGTTATCTTTGGGCGTCAGGCGCAGATAGGCGTTTCCGTCCGGCGTATCGGACGTCACGGCCATGCTGCTTTCAAGATCTTTGCTCTCCGGCCACCAGCCGAAGTTGCCGGCGTTGAAGGTTCCGTTTGGCATCAGGTTTTTGGCATCGGTTGACACCGGCTCGCTGATGAGCGGTTTGAGCGCCGAGGTCAGCCGGAATGAGCTGATTAATTCGGAGCCGTTCGTGTCGGTATCCGCGCCGATCACAACCCAGCGGATTGATTGCAGCTCCGGCGTGAACGAAAGACTTGCGAGCGGATAGTTTTCCAACACGGTCAGGTTATCCGCTTTTGCCGTAATCGTTTTATCAGCGAGGTTATATTCCAAGCGGTACATTTTGTCCGCGCCGCCCTTGATTGTGCCCCAGGTGCCGGGGATGTTGACCAGTCCGGTGTCGTTGACGCAGCGCAACTGATAGACCACATCGTCGCCTCTGGTCGACAACGACCAAAACAAGTCGCCCTTATAGCCAAACGTGCTGTGTTCGACTTTGGAGGAGAGCCCGATCTGAAGCGTTTTTTTCAGCCCGGCGGGATTCGCCGCCGTTTCTAAGAGCAGAACCGTGTGCTTCGAGGGAATATCCGACGCTTTAAAGCGGAACGAACTGTTGCAGTTCACTTCCGACGCCACGGCAGTGGTAATAAAGCCGTTGCCGTAAACAAATGAGGAAGATTTGCCGCCCTCATAGCGGCGGGTAACCACGCCCTGCTGCACCGGCGTGCCGGTGAGCGTCGCGCCCTCTTTCCGTCCGGAAAAATCATCTTCGAACAAGACATCGGCGGCAGACACCGATACATTAAAAAACAAAAACAAAACAAATAGTAGATGTTGCATTTTGATATTCCTTCAACTTGATGTTTTTTGCGAATAAACGCTCATAGGTTTCCGATTAAAAAAAGTTTCAGTGCGGGTTTCGGCACCGTGCCGATAACCAGCGACGGCCGTATGCTCGCGGTTGTTGCGTCAACGGACGCAAATTGATATCCGTCGATATTCGGATCCTGATTGCCCTCCTCCATATCCTGCAGCTGCAGGCGGAACACAATATGGCTCATGCCGTTTTCATAGGCGGAGTTAACGGCGGCGGTCAGCGCCGCATCGTTCTCCCATGAATACAGTTGCGCCGAGGCCGACGTTGGCGTCAGGAAGTCCAGTTTGATAGCATCCGCCGGCGCCTGATAGTCTTCTTTTTCAATCTCGCCGGTGTTTTTGAAAAAGACGCAAATTTTCAAATTTGGCGGTGAATTATAAAGCGTCCGATAATACCACGTTGCGGAAATGGAACCTGCTTTATTCTCTGCCGGCAAGTCCGGAAGCTTATAGATAAAAACACCGGCGGAAATATTTTTATTATTTGCCGCATCCCCTACCGTAATATTTAAGGATGTTTCATCGTAAATTCCGTTACCCACTCCGGAACCACCGGTTGAAGTAACCCGGGCATCGGCGACGGGATTGTTGGTAAAACTCGCCGCGTTCAGCGCGGCGGCGGTCAGCAATATCGGCATCATACATTTCGTGTAGTTCATAGATCGCTCTTCGTATATTACACCGAATCCGCCTGCCGCTTAGGGCTGCGCAGAAGATGACAACCGGAACGAACGGATCAGCGCCGAGCCGTTCGTATCGGGATCCGCACCGATCACAACCCAGCGGATCGACTGCAGCTCCGGCGCAAACGAAACGCTTGCGAGCGGATAGTTTTCCAGCACGATCAGATCATCCACTTTTGCCGTAATCGTTTTTTCGGCGAGGTTATATTCCAGGCAGTACATTTTGTCCGCACCGCCTTTGATTTTGCCCCAGGTGCCGGGGATATTGACCAGCCCGGAATCGGTGGTGCAGCGGAGCTGATAGACCACATCGTCGCCGCTGGCCGAGAGCGACCAGAACAGGTCGCCCTTATAGCCGAACGTGCTGTGCTCGACTTTGGAGGAGAGTCCGATCTGAAGCGTTTTTTTCAGCCCGGCGGGATTGGCGGCCACCTCAAGCAACAGCACTTTATGCTTCGCCGGCAGGTCTGCTGTTTTAAACCGGAACGAACTGTTGCAATTCAGCTCATTTGGAACCGCAGTGGTGATAAAATTTTTCCCGTAAACGAATGAACCGCCTTTGCTCCCTTCATAGCGGCGGGTAATGATCCCCTTCTTCACCGGCGTGCCGGAAAGGATGGCTCCCGGGTCGCGTCCGGTAAAATTGTCTTCAAATAAAACATCCATAGAAAAAGCGGACATAGACAAACCCAATGCGGCAAATAAAACAAACGTCGTTTTCTTCATACTTCGAATCTCCCTGTGTATTAGTGTTTACAAGCCACCGGCAGTAACCGGCTGATTTCTGAACGCGAATTTTAATCGGCGATTGATACAAGGAAACTGTTTTTATTGTTAACCGTTTAACATTTAATTTTTTCAACATTCAAGTATCGACATTTTTTAACAAAACTCCCATCGTCAGCAACATGGCAGAAAACATCAGAATGAAAGACATTGCCGACCGCGCAGGCGTCTCCATTGCGTCGGTTTCGCTGACCCTGAGCAATCATGCGCGAATTTCAGCCAAAACAAGAGCCCACATTCTAAATGTCTGCCGGCAGATGAACTATCAGGTTAATCCGGTGGGACGGGCGTTATCCAGCGCAAGAAAACTGTCGTCCGGCAAATCGTACCTTGGAACACTGGCGCTGCTCGAATGCGAGCAGCGTTTTGAGATCAGTAAAAACAATGCTGAAGTCGACAAACAAATCTGCCTGCTGAAAAAAATCTGTCAGCAATATGGCTATAAGCTGGATCATTTTGTCGTTACAGATTCTTGCAAAGAACAGCAGGCGCTCAGCCGGATTATACGCTCGCGAGGAATCCGCGGGGTGATTGTGTATGGATTTAACAGTGATATTCACCAATGGGCTCTGGAATGGGACTGTTTTGCGGCAATTGCTATTGCAAATTCAATGACCGAACATTTCATTCACAGTATCTCTCACTGCGCTCACGGCAATCTGAGCGAGGCGATAAGCAGAATAACGCAACGCGGCTATTGTGCGCCTGGATTTATTGTGGGACAATCGTTCCAGCAACACTATCTCACGGAATACGTCTATTCCACGGCATCTTTGAAATTGAAAAAAATCCCTCCCATCCAACTGGATTTTTCTCTGAAAAAATCCGTTTGGCGCAAACAGGCGTTAAACTGGCTCAATCGACACTCGCCGGATGTGCTCATCTCCAACGGGAACCGGGAAATTTTTGATATGTTACGGGAAGAGAATATCCGCGTTCCGGAAGATATCGGCTTTTTCTCGCTTGATGTTTGGAGCTTACGCCATCTGAGTGGATTTTTTAAAGATCACACGATTTTGTTCGAAATTTTGATCGATATCCTGCACGGCATGATGCTACGCAATAAAATCGGCCCGCCGAAGAATCCCTATTGCATCAGTTTGTCGGCAGAATGGAACGAAGGCCGCACCATTCGCCCCGAATCAAGCTGAACTTTTATCGTCGGCGGGAGTTGCCGGCGTGTTTTAGCTCACCGATCCATCATCCGCAGCATCTTCTCGTCCGTCCTGCCGCAGCAGGCGGAACATCACCGCCAGGTCGCGACAACCGCCAATGACATACCAAATGACTGTGATGAATGAGATCGTTGTGATCGCGATGGTGAAGAAATACCAGAACTGCCCCCAGACGTTGTCAGAGATTTGCATCGAGGCGTTCAGCGTTGCACCGGTGGCGAACAGAACCACCCACAGGAGCGCATAGCCGGTAACGCCGGATGCAATAATTTTATCCGCCAGGCTGTATTCTTTGCTCACGCCCAGAATCCGCCAGATCAGGGACGGCCGTTCGTGAACCGCCAGATGGTCGCCCGCAACGGCATATTCCCCGCGGTGGAGCATTTTTTCCATATTAAACGGCTGTTTGTAGGTGAGCAACGAAACGACGACATAGAGCAGCACGCAAATCGCCGAAATTCCGAAAGACGCCTGCATTCCGTTCAGCGGATATTGCGGGGCAATCGAAAGCATGCCGGGGATTACATCCCACCACGTGCGCAGGATTACGCTGAGCAATGCCAGCACGCAGCCGCTGCTCATCGCCGTCCATGCGCCGGCGGCGGTGCCGCGTTTCCAGTAAAGACCGCCGATAATGACAGAACCTCCGCCGCCGAGGAAGATGGTTCCGGTGATTTGAAAATACATCAGAATAAAATCTTTCAGCGGGAACAGCATGCTGAACATGAACGCAAACACCGCCGTGCCAACCACCGACCAGCGCAGCCATTTCAGGTGCTGCTGCGCCGACAGTTTTTTCTTTTTGAACGGCAGCAGCACGTCCTGGACGAAAATACTGCCCCAGGAATGCAGATAGGTGTCGTCAGTGGAAACCGCCGCCGCGATCACCAGCGCGACAAAGAACCCGATCATTCCCACAGGGAAAATGTGCGCAATAACCATCGGCGTGCGCATCTGAATCCGGGTCTGCGGATCGCCGATGGCATCCAGCGCGCCCTGAATCAGGGATGCATCGCTGGAAAATGCGACATGATGCAGCACAACAAAGGCAATAACCGGCGCCATCACCATCGTGAATTCCGTAACAATGCTGCGCCATACGCTGAGAATTCCCGCCATTTTCGCTTCATGAGGGTTGCGCGCCGATGAAAAATATCCCTGCGATCCCTGCCAGCCCATGAAGTTATAAAACCGGAGAACCGCCAGCATAATGAAAAATTGAACCGAAAAATCTTTGATGTCGGACTGGCTGTAGGGATTGAGCATGGATTCGTTTTGCGGCACGGCTTTCAGCGCTTCCATGATGGTTGTCCATTCAAAACTGATCAGCAGAAAGATGGTAATTCCGATTAACACAATCAGCGAAAACTGCCCTTGAATAAAATCCGTGACCAGCAGCGCGATCTGCCCGCCGGCCAGCGCCAGATACAGCGCGATTCCGATCATGATCAGCATCACCACCGGGAAAGTCGCAATGCTCATTCCGTAGACGGTGAATGAGGTCGGCAGGCCGCACAGGTGAATCAGCAGGCGCGCCGTCACGCCGGGGAAGATCCCGTAATTCATGATGCCGGAAAACCAGCAGACCATGCCGGAAAAGACGCGAAAACTGCGTCCATAGCGGACTTCAAAGAACTGCGCCATGGTCAGTGCGCGTGTTTCACGGAAGCGGTACGCGATAAATCCGGTGACAGCAATAATCATGGACACCGGCAGCAGCATCTGCTGCCACCAGTAAGCCGGGAAGCCGGCTTGAAAAAATTTCTCGTAATTCGCCACTAATGACGCAGCGCTCAACCCGGACATACCCTGCGCCACCGTCAGCAGATACCGTCCGGCACACCGGTTGGCGGAAAGATAATCAGCAACACCCTGCACATACCGTTTCGTGTAAATTCCGGTCAGAATCACTATTCCCATCACCGCAATAACGATCGACCAGTCCAGCCACTGCATATTCATTGAAATAAACTCCTCTTTACTCTCCGAATGATAACGTGCGGAATTTGCAACAGATAGGAAACGAATCAAAGCGATTTATGAGTTAAGCGTTTTACTCAATAATTGGATAAGTGTTCGCAAACCATCGAACATTTCATTTTCCATCAAAAAAAGGCTGGCAGATCATACCAGCCTGGAATTTTCTATTCTTTATGAGTCAGAGTAATTTCATCAATATGAACATAATCGTCATCCCAGTCGCCCTGCTTACGGAGAATAAACAGGTGCGGTTTTTTCATTGGAGACTTCACCCACTCTGAAAACGATAATCCACTGCCTGTATCGTATCCGGTGCGCCAGATATTTTTATTCGTATCCAGCTCCATTACCATCACAACAGGATCTGTTCCGGATAAAGGAACTGTAATTTGTCCTGCGGCACCGCTGCCGCCGGCCATCCAGCTTCTCAGAGCAATGTTCCCTGCCGTCCTGAAAAGCTGCAGTTGAATGTTTTTATTATCCTGATCCTGAAACAGAAAAACCAGCTGTTCACGGGCATCTTCTTTATAGGCAGATGTTATCTGCCATTTAGAAAGTCGCACCTGTACAGAGATCACTCCGCCTTTCACCGGCGAACCCCTATTTAAAGGAACATTGGCGCTGCCGAGTTCTTTTCCATTTTCAACCACCAGACATCCGCTGCCGTCTGTTGCGGCATCCTGAAATGTAAAGTTCACCGGATTAATTGAAACAGTTCCGGAAAACGCGGCGGTCTTCAGGGATGTTCCTTTTGGGTCATCAAAAGACCAGCATTGGGTTATTTCAGCGTACAGTCCAACAGAAAATGAAACTAGAACAAGCAATAGATTTTGAATCTTTTTCATATTACATCTCTATTTTAAATAATATTCATTTTTTTCTGTATTTCCGAATAACTACGGCTGCACAACAGGAAATTAAAATCAATTGAATTGACGAAGCCTCTGGGATTGTATGGGTAAGCGTAATTTCATCAATTTTCAGGATATCATCATCATTCCATTCACCCTCTTTGCTTATAATAAATGTTCCAATATTTGCCATCGGTGTCGTCGCCCATGCGTCGTAAACAGTATCCGCTCCGGTGTTATAGCCGATTCGCCATTCACCATCGTCAATGTTAAACTCCACAATCATGGTAAATTCGACCGAGTTACTGACCGTTGTTTTTACCGTATATGATCCGCCGGTCATAAAACTTCTTAAATCAAATTTATTGTCCGGCATTCTGAATAGCTGAAAATTAACCGTACCGCCGGAGCCTTGAAACATAAAATTAAACTTCTCTCTGGTGGTTCCGCCTCCCGCTGGGATTGCCGACGCCATATCCCATCCACTAATTTTCACCTCTAAAGACAGGATTCCGGATGTAATTGACTGACTCGCCAGACTGATATTGGCAGCTCCCAAGCCGTTGGAAACAATTAAGTTTCCAGCCCCATCTGTTGCCGCATTCGTTAATGTGAAATTTGCTCCATTAACGCTTAACGGGCCTGAAGATGCTGCGTCCAACAGGCTTGAGCCGGCGGGATCATCAAATGTCCATTTCTGAATAAAATCAGCAACGGCAAACTGCGTAACACACATTAAACCAAACATTGAACTAACTATTATTTTTTTCATATCAGATTCATCCTTTTTAATATTATATTTCTACTTTAGTCATACCACACCGCATATCAGCGTACCTTCTATGTGAACATTTTTGTATAAATGATGCATCACTTCCTTTCTTAATTTTGATCCAGAAAAAACCGGTCTTTTGTTCCCGGTAAAAATTTGATGAAACAATAACTGAATTATTGTTCAACACAGCGTCAGCCGGATAAAAAAGCCCGTCTTCACCGCAAATTTCAAACGCGCTGTTTTTTCTCTTTCAATCAGCTTATATTTCATTATCATTTTCCAAGTCTATTCACCGGTTTGAAATGACACATCAGATACCGCGCCGCTGATATAAAAATTCCCTGTTTTAAAATCTGTTACCGGTTTTCCCATCCACTTCATATCTTTAATCTTTATGTTTCTTATTGGATTTTTATCGCTGTATGAAATCAGCTGACATGCTGTTTTCTGATCAGGAGATTCTTCAATGAGCTGTAAGTTTTCGATAAGAACACCATCTATCCAGCCGGTCGGCGGAGGATGCCCGCCCGGAGGAATCGGCGGACGCATTTTAACACGGGTCTGAAACTCAATCATATATCCCGGCTGCGCCATTTGAGTTTTCTCACGAGGGCACTCTGAACGGATGTTGCGATATGTAATATTGGTGACAATTGCGGAGCCTTCTACTCCAATTCCGATTGCAGACCCGTATGCGTGCAGCACATCAATATTTTCAAAAAGAACATCCCTGATATATTCACCGTTTGTTTCTTTTCCGATTTCGCATGCCGCCCATCCGAAATCTATCCAGATCACCATATCACGAACCGTGATGTCTTCTGTGCTAATTCCGTTAAGAGCTTTAATTGCGATTCCGTCATCTCCGTTATGAATGAAACTTTTTTCAATCAACACATTTTTTGATGATAACGGATTAATTCCGTCCGAATTCTGCCGGTGAGCAATGATCTTGAAATTCCGGATGTGTACGCCGTCGGAATAATGCATCGCAACGCACCATCCCCACGCATCGAGAAATGTCAACCCCTCAAGATTCAGGTTTTTCGCGTTGTCCATCAACAGCATCTGGCCTTTGGCCGAATAGCTTTTATCCGCGTTTTTATCAATCACACCGCGCCCGCGCAGTGTCACATTATCCGCATTAATGCGAAAAGTGCATCCGTTCATGTAGGCTCCGCCGGCGAAATACAGTGTCTGCCCTTCTGCCGGAATAATCCGCAACGCTTTTTCTTTTCCCGCATAAAGTCCCGGAGCGAAATAAACCAGCGCACCGGGTTTATTTTTGATGATGTCTGTAATTTCATCGGCACCGTAATCTGTGCGCGGCTGAATTTTTATAACATCCTCACCGCTGACATTCGGTACATCCTGTTCAACAGGATTTCCGAAAATATGAAGCTCACTTGACGGATCATTATTAACTTCCAGCACAACATACATTGGCTCCGGCAGTGTCAGCGTAATTTCATTCCCCGATATTTCCGGCGTAATACCACGCGATAACGGACGCACAACTGCAGATTTTACAGCCTCATCTGAGACACGGATTTTCAATTCAACCGGATCAGAAAAACTGAAATTAGCCATGCCATACTTTTGAAAAGTTGCATCATCGCGATCCACAGCCATGAAGTCTGCATATACCTCCTGCACACGACAGGCTTCACCGTTAATCGTTAAAGAATACTTTTCACTCACAGGGATTGTGTCCGGCGCATTATGAATCGCAAGCTCTGCAACCAGCGCATTTGAAACTGTCACCAGCATTCCCATGATCGCTCTAAGCATAAATCAGCCTCCGTTAAATTTATATAAAGCAATATAAATACGCTCACGGCAAATCCAACAGATTTTTCAGTTAATCGCGTGAAATATAAAAAATATGCGTGAAAAAACAAAATCTACCGCATATAATCTCCAGATATGGATAAGATCACAACCATGAAAGATATTGCTGAACTTGCCGGAGTCAGTGCGGCAACCGTTTCTCTGGCACTAAACAACAATCCGAGAATTTCCCCTGCGACAAAACAAAAAATTTTAAAAATTTGCAGGGAAACCGGATATAAACCGAATCCCGCTGCCAGAGCGCTTGCACAGGTGAATACACAAGGCGGGAAAACCTATCTGGAAACACTGGCACTTCTGATTCATGAAAATACGACACCGTTCTTAAAATCTCAACACCGGCAGCTTTGGAATGAAAACCTGCAAACTTCATGTTCCTTAATGAGATACCGGCTTGAATCTTTCATAGTCGGTAAAACAAAAAAAGAACAGCTGGCATTAAGCCGTATTCTGCATACAAGAGGTATCCGGGGAGTTATTATTCCGGCGGTTTTTCATAAAATTTCTGACTGGTATATCGACTGGAGTAATTTTTCTGTTGTCAGCTATTGTGCTGATCACGGCGATCGTTTTTCACATAATGTCATCTGTAATTCATATCAGGATATGTACGATGCGGTCATTGGATTACATGATCGCGGTTATCAATGTCCGGCATATGTTGAAACGGACGAAACCCTTTATTTTTTGAAAGCAGGATTTGATTCCGCAGTACAACTCTGGCAAAAAAAAGGACTGTGTTTTAAATCATTAAAATACACAACAGGCACTACTCTGGAACAATTTGAAAAAAAGTTCATGCAGTGGTTCTACAAAGAAAAGCCGGATGTTCTTATCTCCAACAACGCAAATAAAGTTCCGGAAATCCTAAAAAAACACGGTCTTCGCATCCCTCAGGATATTGGATTCTTCTGCTCGGATATTCTTCCGTCACAACTCCATATTTCCGGACTGTTGCAGCAGCGTGACGCTGTATGCCGCATTCTTGTTGACACACTTCACGGAATGCTTATGCGTCATGAATACGGACAGCAGAACCGTCCTCTGACAATCCAGGTGCCAACCATTTGGAACGAAGGAACAACACTGCTTACCTCAAAAAATGCAGCGCCAGCATAAATGATTTTTTAATTTCTGCCGATAACGCTGCAATTATTCGCATTTAACCGCCGCCGGAAATACCTGCTGAATTTTTGACTGCACCTGTTGAATAATTTCTTCCGGCGTGCTGCCGGAAATTTCTGTCAGCAGCCATTTTTCCTGTGTGGAAAATGATTCTCCGGCACGCAGGAAATGAACCGGACTGGTGACTTCCATTTCATAGAAAGGGTAACGTCCGTCCCACGAAAAAACCTGCAGATTACTACCGTCAAGATACGGTTTCTTCTCCGGTGCCGGCGCGCAAATAATGAATGCTTCACCATGTTCAATCTTAGCGAGCCATTGCCCGTAACTGCCAAGTTTCAGCGGAACAGTGATTCCTGTGCCGGAAAATTTTAAGGCGCGCAGATCCTCATAATGTGTCACCTGCTCATCCAATGCCGGCTGCCGGATACAGTTGGCAAAGATATCTTCCACATGCGGTTCACGCGAAACATACACATCACCGCGCAGCGGGGCCTGAGCGACACTCCATAAATACACCGGAAACGGATTATCCCCCGCCCGCTCAACTGTGTAATCCATTGTCAGCACAGGCTGCTCAGCATCCAGCGTGATGCGCCAGCACACAGAGGCACTGACATCCTTCACAAACGTCTTCAGCGTGACAGAGCCATCTGTTTTTTCCAGCACCGTCCATGGAGAACCGTCGGTTTCCGCATCCGGCAAATGCCGACCGCGAATCTGCTTCCAAAACAGCTCCGGAGCCACCAGAATCTTCACGCCGCCGTAAAGCGGAACAGCATTGCCGAACGCAACCGGATCCTCTGCAACCCACAGCCGGTTTTCGCCGCCGGCGCGACGGAACGAA
Organism: Kiritimatiellales bacterium; assembly: GCA_041656295.1. NCBI lineage: Bacteria > Pseudomonadati > Kiritimatiellota > Kiritimatiellia > Kiritimatiellales > Kiritimatiellales bacterium. The sequence continues at coordinate 21,152 of JBBADV010000011.1, forward strand.
ATAACGCGGCCGATGTCCGGACGGACAACCGCCTCTGCATTGGCATTACGCAAAACAATCTCTTCTGCATTCATAAAACCACTCCAGCATAAGATGCACATCAATAACTTTTTCACTTCACAAAATCCCCTTATTGGGTGGTTCCGACGGGAAGATCACTGTCCAGCGTCGAAAAATCGATCCCGCCCATCGATTTTAATTTATACTTAGTTTTTTTAGATAACGAAAATGTATTTCCGCGAATCGTTACATTTTTTGCATCGCCGATCATGATCGCCGAATCCGGGGAAAACGGCTGCGCTATAGTGCCGATCACATCAAACATCTGCGGATTGGTAATCTCATTATTCGCCACCGTAAGGCCGTCAACCGATTGCGCATAAACAGCGCATAATCCGCTCCGGATAATCTGATTGTTTTCGATGGCAACTGTTCTGGTGGAATAATTTGTGATGGCTCCGCCGGATTTCTCAATTCCAAAAATTGTAATGGCGCCGCGCTGCAAATGCCAGTCACTGCGAATGGTCTGCCCGAACGAGGTATCAATCATCACATTGTTGCTGATCACAATATCACCGCCCGTTCCGCTTTCGGCATAACTGTTCGCCGGCGACTGAGCGGCCATCGGTCCTATAGATACCGGGCAATGCGTCATCCATTCGAACCGGTTCCCTTCAATAATACCTGTTCGTCCCTGAACAATAATACCCCGACTCCGGATATTCATACACCGGTTTGAGCGGATCACAAAGTCGGATGAATAGTGCGGCAAACCAACCAGTGTGCCGGCGGGCAGCGTAATAGGATCGGCCAGCTGGATTTCGCCCTGATTGCTGTATGTATTGACATCACTTGGAATTACGAAATGATTTGCCGGCAGGTTTTCAATTAACTGCTCTATCTCCGGCGTGAACGGAATCGGATTAAACGCCGTAATTTTTGATGATCCGATCATTTTTCCGGTCAGCGCATCGTAAAATTCAACGGTCTTTCCTGCGAGATTAAGCTGATCCAATCCCATTTCCCAATATGTATCGCTGATCAACAGCGTGTCCGCCGCTTTCTGCTGCAGCACGACAGAATAATAAGAGTGGTAATTCAAGACATCGTCGCCGATGTCTTCAATCGAACAGTTTTCAACGAGAATACCATGGCTGTTTATGCCATGGAATGCGTCCGCACAGATTGACAGCAGGCGATCACTGTCCGGGCGACGGGCAATATTAACATATTTAAATGCCGTTTCCTGACAGCGATGCATGCGGAATGCCATACCGGCGGCGGTATAGACCGAAACATGCTCAAAGGTTACACCCTGCGAATCATACAGCCAGAAGAGCGGAACACGCCGCAGGGGAATCACAAGGGGATCGCCGTTTTTATAGTTCATCTGTGTTAATGTCAGATTCTGATAGCCGCTCAGTTTGAACCGGATTGTTTCCTCATCAATCTGTTCAACAGAACCCTTGACAATTGGACGCTTCATAAAATCCGGTTTTAATTTCCGGGTTTGCGCATCAAACAGCGCCACCGGCGAACCCAATCCCCTTAAAAGGAGATTTACGGCAGGAAAAAATCCCTCATCAACACGCAGATCAATCGTCATTGCACCATTATTGATGGCAACAATTTCTCCCTGGACATACGGCACCGGATCAAAATCCACCGTGAATCCACAGAACCGGACATTTTCGCAGTTTTTAAAAAAGATACTGGCTGAAATATCCTCAATCCAAAGCACCGCATTGCTGCCGTTTACCGTTAAATTTGAAAAGTTATTGAAATTCCATGATTTTGTTATCCGGTAATGTCCCGGCGGCACAGTAAATTCCTGAACACCGGATTCAGCCGCCGCCTGAATTCCGTCAAAAATTTCTATCCCGGCTTCTCGCTGCTGCTCTTTTTCTGCGTCGCTCCAGCCCGCTATTTCCGGCGGAAACGCTTTATTCGCAGTGGCGGCGCTGCGCCCTTCCGGTACATAAAAAAACAGGGCATAAACCAGAATAATCAACATGTGCATAGATATTTCCTTTCAGTTAAGAGAAAACAACTTTAGATATGTCTAGTATGAAATCAGTAGTCATACTACCCTTTCTTCTGTTAACCGGTTAATATCCGTATCATATATTTATTATTTAACACCAGATGATCTCGTAGCAAGACCGGCGTGACACAGGTTCCGGAGGCGCCGCTGCCGGAGACGCTGATAATAGACCCCCTGACGATGCTGAATAGCTGATGACAGATACCATCTCCTGCAGACCGGTTGACGGACAATGAACATCAGCCGGGATAATCAAGATGTTTTTAGCATATCGGCTTTAGTAGCAAACCGAGGTGCGGCGCACGAGTTCTTCACAGATGCAGCGGGGTACCGTCACCGCGGGTTACCGGAATAGCTTCAAGCTGCATGCGGCTCATATCATCGAGCACATCGGCCAGTTTCATTTTGGGTGTCGCTTTTTCTTCCACGGGCTGCATGACATCGCCGGCAACGAGCCAGTACCCGCCCTTTAAATCAATTGCCGGAATAATTGTAATCATTGAAAGGAACTAGTAGGTCGAAGGTCTGAAGGTCAAAGGTCTAAAGTCAGAAATCCGTATCGCCGGAATTTTTTAGACAGGATTTACAGGATCGACGGGACTGCCTGAAACGCCGTTCTTATTCATTTTTATTCGCGAAAATTTCCGTTCATTCGCGGTTAGTCGCCACAAAATTCTTCATCATCTGCAATCCGGCGGACTGGCTTTTTTCGGGATGAAACTGAACGGCGAAGAGGTTGTCTTTCCAGACGGCGGAACAATAACTGATACCATAGTCCGTTGTTCCGGCGATAATGGCGCTGTCTGCCGGCAGCACATAATAGGAATGCACAAAGTAAAACCAGGCGTTATCGACAATTCCGGCGAACGCCGGACAATCCGGCTGAACCTGCCCTACTGCATTCCAGCCGATTTGCGGGATTTTTAATTCACCGGATGAGGGCACCCCATCCGCAGCCATTGCATTAAAATTAAATTTTTTTACCGTGCCGGCAAAAATACCGAGTCCGGCAACACCGGGCGACTCCTCAGAGCGTTCAAACAGCATTTGCAGTCCCAGACACATGCCCATAAACGGATTGCCGGATTTAATCCAGCTGCACACCGGCTCGATGAATCCGTGTTCCGTTAAATGCTGCATGCATTCTTTAAACGCGCCGACGCCGGGCAGAATGATTGCGCGGCAGGCATCCATTTGTGCCGGTGCGGTAATTATCTCCGCATCGAGCTTCAGAAACCGGAATGCGTTCAGCACACTGCCCAGATTTCCCATACCGTAATCAATAATGCCGATTTTCATGAACGTGGTTATTAAATGTTAGTAACTGATCATTTGGAATCATGCATGCACTCACCCATCCGGTCAAAAAATTTTCTGCTGTTTTTCCGGTATGAAACAGTTCATTATACAATACATGAAAAAACTTCTGCCCAGTGTTCTGCTTCCGCTTTGTTTTCTTTCCGTTTCGTGCCTTACGCCGGGCAGCACACCGAAAAAAACACCGGAGTGGGTCTATTTCCCGGAGCGGTTTTATCCGCCGGATCAATATATTTTCGCTAAAGGATCCGGGATGAATCTCCATACGGCGAAGAAAAAAGCAAAAGAAAACGTGCTGCTGAAATATAATATTCAGATGCAGGAATCGCGCCGGATTGCCGGACAAACCTACGCAGCGTTCGGGCTGCCGGCGAATTTCCGGCCGGTGTATAATCCGGCGGCACCGGTTCAACCGGAAAAAATTCCGGTGCCAAAAATAAAAATCGGCAAAAATTATACTGATTCCAATCAAACCACGCACACCATCGCTTACGCCGATCGCGGCGAAACAGCCCGGCCGTTTGCATCCGGCATGGAAGCCGGTGCTGTAAAAGTCCGCGCCCTCACCGCCCGCGCCGAACAGATTTCGCCGCTCGATCCTTTCAGCCGCTATGCGCTCTGCCGGGCGGCAACACTCACCGCAATGCAGAATCAACTGCTGATTATTCGCACCGCGCTGCTGTATCCGTTAGCTGCGGCGGATTTTGACCCCGGTTATTCGCTGAGCGACTTATTCGCCCGGGCAGCAGCGGCATCGACGGTCGCAACCGTTCGTATTTCCATTGAAAACGACACTTCCGGCATTATTTCCGGACTCATCACTGAAACCGTCCGTGCCGCCGGATTAACCCCGGCAACCAACGGCACGCTTTTCGTTACTGGAAAATTCGAGCCTTCTGTTTCGCAGACCAAAGATCACCGCAATGCCGATATAAAATATACGCTCACACTGCGCCTGGCTGATCGTAGCGGCCGTACACTCGTTAGATTCCATGACAAACATTCGGAACGTTATGCAGTGGCCGAAGCCGAAGCCAAAACGACTCAGGCGCTCACCACTGCGATCCGGCAGGACTTTGCGCAAAATATCACTGCTGCATTAAATCGCGCCGCCGGCGTTGCGGATTAGATGTTTTCAGGTGAATTGTTTCGGCGGGACCGGCACACGTTGAGCTGTCCGCCGCACGAATTGAAAAATAACGGCATCCGCCGGCGAGCGCCGCTAAACGCGGGCAGACATTCCTGTCTGCCTTTTTTATACTGATGAATTGAGCCGGCAGGACTGAGCCTGTGGAAGCAGTGCCCACAGGGAATGGCAATTCTGCTCTTCGCGATAAGAATAAATTAAGGGTCATGACTAGGACAGAGGTTTTTCTCTGCACATTTTTAAGACTATTTTATACAAATCTTCGTGCCTATGATTAAACCGGAATTCACATTCCTTCAAATGAAAATAGAACGTGTGTTTTTGCATCCCTCTGAAACGAATCAGACGAGTCTTGGCATAGGCCCAAAAACTTTCTATTCCATTAATATGACACGGTTTGTTCGCAAATTCATTTTCTCCGTGTTGCACTCGATAACGCTTTTGATAGCCAAGGTCCACAAGACCCTTATAGCCACGCCAGCCGTCAGAATGAATAACGCTTTCAGGGTCTGCACGACCTCGAATAATACCTTGCAAGGTCGCTCTGGAGCAGTCCGGGACTATTTCTGTATAAACACGGCCTTGTCTTTTAACGAGGCCAAATACGATGGTTTTTCCTCTGGCTCCTCGCCCTCTAAGACCACGAACACGGCGGGCACCAAAATAACTTTCATCAACCTCAACCTCGCCAGAAACAGGCGATTCAGCTTCACAGGCCAGGGCAATTCGTTCTCTTATTCCCTGTAATAACCTGTTTGCAGTGTTTCGGTTTAAACCAGCAACCCGGGCAATTTGAGTGGCATTTAAATCCACACAAAAAAGCCTGACGAATTGGCGAAATTCAGTTTCAGAAATTTTTGAACGATAAATATACTTGTTTCTTATTGCCATAACTAGACTTCAGCCTTTTTTCGGCCTCTGTCCTAGTCATGACCCTTAAATTAATGTATAGCCGCAAAAATCACCAAATAATTATGGGCCGAATAATTGATAAACCGCAGAGCACACTGAGAACTTTTCAACTCTCAACTGTAAACTGAAAACCCTGAACACGGAACGCGGCGAGGGCGCCGCGTCTACTACTCTGCCTCTCTGCTAATCCATGAATGCCTGATGCTTTCTGCAAAACTTCCGTGTGTGTTGTGTATCCCGTGGTTTAAACATCTGCATTCATCTGCGTTATCTACGGATTTCCCAAGGCAGGCAAAGATGCCTGCGATACATTACACTTTTGTGTATTTTTGTGTTTCTTGTGGCTATAATTTTTCTTAATACGCTTTAGCGTTTTCGCTGTTTGTCCCACCATTCAAATTCGGCGATGTTGCAGCCGGTGGTGCGTGCGGAAAATTTAAAATATAGAAATGCGTCGAGAAATGCACGATGCGTACTGAAGCGCTGATAATTTTTCGGCGTGATGCGCAGAAACCGCGGCTGGCAGCTCATAATTTCGGCAATGCGGTGAGTCACAGATTTTGGAATGAGAATGCGGTCGATCTGCCGCAAATGCCGCGCAACAGCTTCCTGCAGCGCGGCCGCAAGTGAAAGGTTTTCGGATTTCATGAGTTGTGCGGCAGCCCATTCATGATATTCGCCAAAAATGAGCGTAAAAAACAGAGCGGGATCAATCAATATGCCGGCGGCGCGCCAGCGGTCGATCTGCAAAAAACTTTTTTCAAGCCAGTGCGTTTTACTGCCGCCATCCGGCATTTTCATCCACGCAGAAAGTTCGGGGAATAAATGTTCCTGAACGTTGAGTTCATTAAACAGCTGAAAAAACCGGACGGAGCGGCCGCAGTTGCAGAGTCTCAGAATTTCCTCGTAGAGCCGTGATGACGAACAGCCTTCGAGCAGAGGAGCATTCCGGCGGATGGCTTCCTGCGCTGACTGTTCGATAGTAAAGTCGAGACAGGCGGCAAAACGGACAGCACGCAGAATCCGGACAGGATCTTCAATAAAACGCTGATCCGGATCGCCGATCACACGGATGATACGCCGCTGGATGTCGTCACGGCCGTGCACGTAATCAATGATGGAATAATCGGCAACGTTATAAAAAAGCGCATTCATAGTGAAGTCACGCCGGAGAGCATCCTCTTCGGGAGTGCCGAATACATTATCGCGCAGGACAAGCCCGTCTTTAGAAAGAAATGTATCGTCTTCGGCATTCGACACCGGATTGAGCGCACGAAAGGTGGAAACCTCAACGATTTCGTTACGGAAATAGACGTGCGCCAGCCGGAACCGGCGACCGATGAGCCGGCAGTTGCGGAATACTTTTTTGACCTCTTCCGGTGTAGCACTGGTGGCGATATCGAAATCTTTTGGCGCGCGCCCGAGCAGCAGGTCGCGCACACCGCCGCCGGCGAGATATGCGGTGTAACCGGCATCGTTCAATCCATATAAAACCTTCAAGGCAGCGGAACTGATATGCCGGCGGCTGACAGGGTGGTTATTGCGTACTATGATTTCGGGATCCATGCGGCTGAAAATTACAATCTTCAGGGAACTGTAATGACATTCATCCGCCGGTGAAAGTTTTTTTTCGAGCCGGCAGTAATTCAAGTAAAGCTGCCGACCTGATCCTCGATCCAGCGCAGAATAATTCCAACCACATACGTAATCTGTTTTTCCGTCATTGCAGCGCCGGCGCGGATGTTATGAAATTTTGCGAGCTTGGCCCGGTCACTGGTGCCGGTGGCATGCTGGGCAATGAACACCGGATGTCCTTTGGACGGAGTTTGAAAACCGTCATTTTTCGGTTCGGCCGGCGCCAGGCGTTTGCGGACAAAGTCGGTGGCGTGAAGTTCCAGAATATCACGGCCGCGCGATGAAACATATTCTTTCTCCGGCTCACCCATTTTCATGTCCGGAATTTGTTTTGACCGCATGAGTTTCTGTTTCAGCGTCTTCCATTGTTTATCATCAAACTGTTGCACGTTACCGGTTTCCTTTATGTAGTAAATATAACTCCAATGCGATGTCAGTATAGGTTACGGACAACAGGCAGACAAGCAAGAAAATGGATTGCAGAAACAACTGTGCTGTTCTTAGATTGAGTTTAAGTTTGTGCTGCCGGTGTTCAGGACTTGAACTATCATCAAATTATGGTTTGTTTTACATTTTTTAATACGAAAGTATTTTTGTTATGGCAAATTGTCGTTGTGATATTGAAAAAAAGGTGGCGAAGCTGATCAAGCAGATCGGCAGTGATCCGGCACTGGCGATTCCGCTGCTGCAGGCGGTGCAAAATGAATTCCGTTTTATTCCGAAGAAGGCGATCGAATACATCGCTGCCCACACGGATATGACAGAAACCCAGCTTTACGGCGCGGCAACCTTCTATTCGCAGTTCCGTCTGGAGCCGGTCGGTGAAGTCATTATTAAAGTGTGCCACGGCACCGCGTGTCACGTCGGCGGTGCGCCGGGTTTAACGGAAGCACTGGAAACACGGCTGGGGATTAAAGACGGTGAAACAACGGCTGACGGAAAATATACGCTGTCATCCGTCGCCTGCGTCGGCTGCTGCTCGCTCGCGCCGGTGGTGATGGTGGATGAAGCGGCGCATGCAAAACTGGATCGTAAATCTGCTGCCGCACTGATTGACAATTTAGAGAAAAAGCCACGAGCGAAGGCCCGAAGTGCAAAGAATGAATGAACCAGCAACGAATAACGTTTAACCGATAAAAAACCATGTCTAGCGTCTCTCCTTTTAAAATTGCAGTCGGCATGAGCAGCTGCAACATTGCCGCCGGTTCACAAAACGTTTACAACCGGCTGCATGCGGCTGCCGCCGCCGGCACAGTAGATGCCGAACTGAGCATCATGGGCTGTCTCGGATTCTGTCATGCGGAGCCGCAAATCCGCGTAACGGATGCCGCCGGAAAGCAGTTCCTTTACATGGCGGTGAATCCGGCAAAACTGAATAAAATTATTGCCGATCATCTGCGGAACGGCACGCCGGTTGCACAGTGGATTGCCGACGATTCAAGGCCGGATTTTGTTCAGCTTACCGGCAAGCAGCACCGCATCATACTCGGAAACTGCGGTAAAATTAATCCGGAATCGCTCAATGCGTATCTCGTGGCGGGCGGCTATCAGGCGCTGGAGAAAGTGCTGAAAACCATGTCGCCGGCGGATGTGTGCGAAACGGTGATTGCATCCGGATTGCGCGGCCGCGGCGGCGCCGGTTTTCCGACCGGATTGAAATGGAAATTTGCCCTGAAAGAGCTGAACGAAAAAAAATATGTAATTTGTAACGCCGACGAAGGCGACCCCGGCGCATTTATGGACCGCACGACGCTGGAAAGCGATCCGTTTGCGGTGCTCGAAGGCATCACGATTCAGGCGTTTGCCACCGGCGCAAACGAAGGATATATTTACTGCCGCGCCGAATATCCGCTGGCGATCAGGCGGTTGAAAATGGCCATCGCCGACGCGGGAGCGCGCGGCTACCTCGGCAAAAACATTCTCAGCACAGATTTTTCGTTTGAGCTTCATATTCAAGAAGGCGCCGGCGCATTTGTATGCGGTGAAGAGACGGCGCTGATGGCGTCGATTGAAGGTCAGCGCGGCATGCCGCGCCTGCGCCCGCCGTTTCCGGCGCAGTCCGGACTGTTCGGCAAACCGACAACCATCAACAACGTTGAAACGCTGGCCGGTGTGCCGTGGATTATCCGTAACGGCGCTGAAGCCTATTCTGCCATCGGCACCGAAAAATCAAAGGGCACCAAAGTTTTTGCGCTGGCCGGAAAAATTAAACGCAGCGGTCTGATTGAAGTTCCGATGGGCATTTCGCTCGCCGAAATTATTGAAGAGATCGGCGGCGGCACCGGCACCAAACGTCCGGTGAAAGCGGTGCAGATGGGCGGTCCGTCCGGCGGCTGCATACCGGCAGAGCTGTTTGCGAGTACACATATTGATTATGACGAACTGATGCGCACCGGCGCCATTATGGGTTCCGGCGGAATGATTGTGCTCGATGATACAACCTGCATGGTCGACGTCGCGCGCTATTTCCTTGATTTCACACAGCATGAATCGTGCGGCAAATGCACCTTCTGCCGCATCGGCACCAAACGCATGCTCGAAATTTTAACGCGCATCTGCGACGGCGACGGCAGGCCGGAAGATATCGCTGAACTCGAAGAGCTGTCTGTGAAAGTTAAAGATACCAGCCTGTGCGGGCTCGGACAGACCGCGCCCAATCCGGTGCAAACCACCCTGCGCTATTTCCGGCACGAATACGAAGAACACATTCACGATAAAAAATGCCGTGCCGGAAAATGTAAAAATCTGTGCGGGTTTGAAATCACAGACCAATGTACCGGCTGTACCGTTTGCGCCAAACAGTGTCCGGTGAATGCCATCGCCGGCGCACCGAAAAAACAGCATGTGATCAATCAGGAACTCTGCATCCATTGCGGCGTCTGTCGCGATGTCTGCAACTTCGAAGCGGTAAAAGTAATATGACAAGAACGTCTTAAAGACTAAAGGTCGCAGGTCTTAACGTCGAAAATTTGGCAGCCAAAAATCCGTGTTTTCCGACCTTCGACAAAAAATTTTCAAATTTAACCATGAAAAATGTGAACTTAATTTTAAACGGACAGCCGGTCTCCGCGCCGGAAGGAACCACCCTCCTGGAGGTGGCGCGGCGAGAAGGATTTTATGTGCCTTCGTTCTGTCATAATGAAAAATTGAAACCGTTTGCATCCTGTTTCGTTTGCGCGGTGGAGGTTGAAGGCCGCCGCGCACTCGTGCCGGCGTGTTCCACCGTCATCACCGAAGGCATGGTGGTGAATACTGAAAACAACCGCGTAAAATCGGCGCGCAAGACCTGCCTTGAACTTTTACTGTCCGATCATTTCGGCGACTGCCTCGGCCCCTGTATGACCGCCTGCCCTGCCGGAATTGATATTCCGGGATTCATCAGTCTTATTGCCGCCGGCGACGATGTTGCGGCGCTGGAGCTGATCCAAAACAATATGCCGCTCGCCGGCTGTCTCGGTCGCGTCTGCACGCGCCCGTGCGAAACCGCCTGCCGCCGGCAGCTGGTTGAAGAGCCGATCGCTATCTGTCAGCTGAAACGTTTTGCGGCGGATCAGGCCGGAGAAAGAATTCCGGCAAAGCGCCCTGCCTCCGGAAAAACTATCGCTATCGTCGGCGCCGGTCCCGCCGGACTTTCGGCAGCCTTTTATCTGCAACTGATGGGGCATCAGTGCACTGTGTTTGACGCGCACGAAAATCCCGGCGGCATGATCCGCTATGGAATTCCGTCGTACCGCCTGCCGCGCGACGTGATTGACAGCGAAGTTGACGTCATTAAAAAACTCGGCGCCAAATTCTGTTTCAATCAGAAACTCGGCAGGGACATTTCATTCAAACAACTGCGCGACATATTTGATGCGGTGTTTCTTGGACTCGGCGCGCAGACAGCATCGTTGATGCGCACGCCGGGCGAAGAGCTCGCCGGCGTTGAAAGCGGCATTAAATTTCTCGAACGCATTTCGCGCGATGAACATCAGACCGTCGGAAAAAGGGTGATTGTTGTCGGCGGCGGAAATACGGCAATAGACGCGGCGCGCACCGCACTGCGGCTCGGTGCCGGCGATGTACGCATTCTCTACCGCCGCGCACGCGAGCAAATGCCGGCGTGGAACGAAGAAATTGAAGCGGCGCTCGCAGAAGGCATAACACTCGAACCGCTGGCCGCGCCGGTGAAAATTGAACCGTCTGGCAGCGGGCTGAAACTCACCTGCATTCGCATGGAGCTCGGCGCACCGGATGCCTCCGGACGCCGGTCGCCGGTGCCGGTGCAAAATTCTGAATTTGAAATCCAGGCGGATACGGTGATTACCGCCATCGGGCAAACGGTGGATGCCTCCGCCGTGCCGGAACTTGAAACAACGAAATGGCGCTCGATTCTTGCCAATGAAAAAACCGGTGAGACATCTGTCGCCGGAGTGTTTGCCGGCGGCGACTGCGTGACCGGCGCCGATATTGCGGTGAATGCCGTGGCGGCCGGACGCCACGCCGCGTTTGCGATTGATCAGTATTTGCGCGGTGAACCCGTTTCCGGCGCGCCGGAATACTATAATCATACCATGGGTGAGCTGCATGAAATTCCGGCGGCGGTGTTCGACCGGTTTGAAAAATCGCCGCGTATTCCGATGCCGCACCTCGACACAGAGAAGCGCACGAAAACATTTGAAGAGGTCGAAACCGGGTTCACCGTTGAACAGGCGCGCGCTGAAGCCCGGCGCTGTATGGAATGCGGCTGCCGAGACGCGCGCGACTGCGCCCTGCGCAGTTGCGCGACAGTATGCGATGTGGATGCCAGCCGCTATGCCGGCGCACGGCGCGAGTACCGGCGAGACGATTCGCACGCCGTGGTTGTGTATGAAGAACATAAATGTATTCAGTGCGGTAACTGCGTGCGCGCGTGCGATGAACTGCTTGACAGTCCATGCATGGGGTTTGCCGGACGCGGATTTTCAGCCCGCGTCAAACCGGCGCTCGACCGGCAGCTGGTTTTAATTAACGACGAACACCTGCCGGATATTGTAAAATTCTGCCCCGTCGGCGCCCTCACCCTGAAAACGGATCCGGTGCCGGCACTGAAGCCGATGGAATTTTTAGAACAAGATCTTAACCATTAGGCTGCGCGGTGTTTCTGTAACAATGATGCCCGTCACAGTAGCTGCGATACTGCGAAGTTGATCCGCAATCAGTTTGAGCGGTTCACCTTGATTTGATCCGGACGTTTTACTTTACCGGTATGAAAAAGGGCAGGTAGAAGTGCCTGCCCCACATTTTACCGGCGCTATACTGACTCCGCAATATATCAGCGGCAGAGCGATGATCCGGACGACTGCCGGAATACCTCCTTGCGCAATCACGTACTCACCGCCGTTCGATCCACCACCGGCGCAGGAAAATAATCGCGCAGATGAAGATCATAAGGGACGATGCCCCCGGTTCGGGGATCAGACCGGTGACGGTAATGTCATCCACAGCCCATCCGGGGGACGGGTAGTTGTAATCCGCGCCAGTGTAGAAGATCAGCTTAAAGGTGTCGTTGGCGGATAGAAAGGAGGAGAGATCGATCGTCTCGTGCAGGTAAACGGACATATTCGTAAGATAATTCGGGACTTGCGCTGCGTACATTCCAACCGTTCTAGGGATTCCATTGCCGGCGGTTGGATAGAGCTTGACCATCTGCCAAGCGCCGTCATTGACCGAAATCTTGAGCGATACCTCGTCACTCCCCTGGTTGTTGTACAGGTGGTAATAATCGACCAAAACGGCTGAATCCCCGGCGGTCAGCTCGGGCGAGATGATCGCCTGTGTGCGATACGCATCCAGCACAGAGGAATAGGCGACATTCATTCCGCTGTGCGCAACGAGCGGTGTCGAAATGCGCCAGTCTGTGGTTCCACTTCCATGCCAGAGCGTCCATCCGTCAAAGCCGTTCTCGAAGTCCTCAGTGAACGTGGCCCCCGTGAACAGACCGGCGGCCGCCAGACAAGGGAACAGAAGAACAAGACCGACACAGACATGAAGAACAATACACCGCACGACGGACTTCTCCTGCGCTCTATGATATCGAGTATACATCTTATCCCTACCTTTTTTCGTAACCATTCACGGCATTCTGTTTTTGCGAACCCGCCTGCCGCCGGCGTAGTCGCACGGAAACCAGTATTTTCTAATTTCGACAAAATTATGATAACTTTTCAAACAGCGACATACAAGCTCAAAAAAAGTTTTTGTATTAACTCATAGAAGTTTTATGCGAGCGAAGACAGAACACCACAGCTTTAGCCGTGGATGAATGAGCCTCCTGATTGCCGCGAACGCAAAGTTTCGCGGCGTTCAAGTCAGCTCCGAGAGGAGCTGTGATGAAAAAAGACCCCCGAGTTTACTCGGGGGTATCTATACCGATCGCGGTATGAATCAAACAAACTCCAACCGGATACCTGCGTTTACAACCTACCATTTCTAAAACTGAAAGACATTTTTTAAAAAAACCGGTTGACAAATCTCAATGAAAAACAAAGATAGTAATCAATTACTTACTTTATGTGGAAACTAATATGAACTCATCAAATAAATATCTTTCCGCTGGGAAACGACGGGCGTTAACGGTGGAAGCGGTGGTTGAGCTGGCCGGAGAACAGAACCCGAACGAAATTACCACAGCCTCCATTGCCGAACGCATGGGACTGACCCAGGGTGCGCTCTTTCGTCATTTCCCAAATAAAGCTGCCATCTTACAGGCGGTTATGGAATGGGTGGCCGAACGATTAATTTCCCGCATTGAAAAAGAAATTTGTGCAGAGCCCTCTCCTCTTGCCGCACTTAAACGTATGTTTATGGCGCATGTGGACTTTATAACAGAGCACCCCGGTATTCCCCGTATGTTGTTTGGTGAATTGCAACACTCTGAAGAAACCGCGCCCAAGCAAATAGCACAAATGCTCATCCGCCGGTATAGGAAACACCTCAATCGTTTATTTGAACAGGGAAAGTGCTGCGGTGAATTTGATGAAACACTTGATAGCAAGGCTGCAGCCACGCTCTTCATCGGCACTGTTCAAGGATTGGTTATGCAATCGTTGATCGCTGGAGATGTGAGCCATATGCGTCGCGATGCACCGAACGTTTTTGCCATCTATCAGCAGGGCATCAGGAGTGCATCATGAAAAGATTGCCTTTCCAAAAAACCACATTGACACTGATCGCCGTACTTGTTCCTCTGCTTGCACTTTTTGTCTATGTGGCCTTGCGTTCAGGACCGCTTGCTCCGGTATCGGTTGTATTGGCCGCCGTCGAAAGCAAGAGCATTTCACCGGAACTATTCGGCACAGGAACCATTGAGGCCCGTTATACCTACAAGATTGGTCCCACGTTTGCGGGACGGGTTAAACGTCTGGACGTACACGTTGGTGAACGTGTCAAGACCGGTCAGGTACTTGGCGAAATGGATCCGGTGGATCTTGATGAACGTATCAGGGCGCAGAATGCCTTGCTGAATCGAGCAAACGCTCAGTTAAATGAAGCGCAGGCGCGTAAAGATTATGCGCAGTTACAGGCTTTACGTTACGGGCAGCTACTTAAAGCGCGCTCCACCAGTGAGGAAATAGCGGCCGCCAAGCAGCAAGACCTCCTGGTTGCGAAAGCGGGATTGATCGCAGCACAGGAAGAGCTGTCCCGTGTACGTGCCGAGCGAGAGGCGCTAAAGGCACAACGCAGTAATTTATCATTGATTGCACCGGTCGATGGTTTGGTGGTCTCGCGTGATGCCGACCCGGGAACCACCGTAGTCGCGGGTCAGGCGGTCGTGGTGCTGATTGATCCAAATGCGCTTTGGGTCAATGTTCGTTTCGATCAGCTTCGCGCACAAGGTCTCGCCGCCGGTTTATCGGCCCGGATCACATTACGATCCCGGACAGGCAGACAGCAGACTGGATGTATTCTGAGAGTTGAACCCCTGGCAGACGCAGTAACAGAGGAAATACTGGCCAAAGTTGTCTTTGATCAACTTCCCGATCCGATGCCGCCGATCGGCGAGCTGACCGAAGTAACGATTACCTTACCGGCGCTCATGGCTGCACCGGTGATCCCTGCTGCCGCAATTCATCACATCGATGGCAGGTTGGGCGTATGGCAGGTAATACATCGTAATCTTCGTTTTACACCGGTTTCACTGGGAACAGCCGATTTAGAGGGCTATGTGCAGGTACTTGAAGGGCTTGAGGTTGGTGACCGGGTAGTGGCCTACAGCGAAAATGCATTGAATAAGCGCCATCGGATTCACGTTGTTGACTATATTCAGGGAGTGGCGCAATGATCAGTTTGGCTGGTCGCGACATCATGCACTCCTGGGGAAAATTTGTCTTTACCGGCATGGGTCTTGGGCTGCTGATCGGCATCACACTGTCGATGGCGGGGATTTATCGCGGCATGGTGGATGATGCCAAAGTGCTGCTCGACAATAGCGGTGCCGATCTCTGGGTGGTACAGAAGGATACTCTTGGTCCCTACGCTGAGTCATCAAGTCTCTTTGATGATATCTGGCGCGGGATTCGAGGCATGCCGGGGGTGGAGCGGGCAGCAAACATCACTTATCTCACCATGCAGGTGGGAAAACAAAATGGTGACGTACGTGCCATGGTTACCGGCGTCACTCCTGGAGGACCAGGGACACCCGGGTGGCCGCCATATCTCGTCGCGGGGCGCCAGATTACCCGGAGCCATTACGAGGCCGTCGCCGACATCACTTCCGGATTTAAACTTGGCGACCGTATCCGGATCCGACGCAACCACTACACCATAGTCGGCCTGACCAGAAGGATGGTCTCTTCCAATGGCGACCCGATGGTGTTCATTCCTCTTAAAGACGCTCAGGAAGCACAGTTTCTAAAAGATAATGACGCCATCCGGGAGCAGCGTCGACGCACGGCCGAGAACCCTGCTTTTAACCGTCCCGGAGTGCCAGGCCTGCTCGATGCGGTTATTGCCTTACAAAGCACCAACCCCTACGTCAATGCGGTTTTGGTGCGGGTTGAACCGGGCCATGCCCCGGAAGAAGTCGCTGAATCGATCCGCCGCTGGAAGCGCTTAACCGTCTATACCCGCAGCCAGATGGAAGAAATTTTGATTGGTAAGCTGATCGCCACCTCTGCCAGACAAATTTTTATGTTCCTGGTGATCCTTGCAATGGTCAGCTCCGCCATCGTGGCCTTCATCATCTACACTCTGACACTCGGAAAAATTCGTGAAATTGCGGTTTTGAAACTGATCGGCACGAAGAATCGCACCATTGTCGGTTTGATTATGCAACAGTCCATCGCTTTAGGTTTGATCGGCTTTGTGGTGGGCAAAATCTCGGCAACGTTAGTGATGGCGCCACTCTTCCCAAAATATGTGCTGTTACAACCCCTTGACTCCGTTATGGGTTTTATCGCCGTGGTTACGATCTGCGTATTGTCGAGCATTATCGCCATTCGCGCTGCACTCAAGGTTGATCCAGCCGAAGCCATAGGGGGCTGACATGACTGCTAAAGGTATCCGTATCCAGGGGTTAAAAAAACGCTATGGGCGCGGCGATACCGCTGTTGATGCCCTGAAAACCGTCGACATGCATGTTGCGCCGGGTGAGGTCGTTGGGCTGATCGGTCCCTCAGGTTCCGGTAAAAGTACGCTCCTTAAATGTTTGGGAGCAGTGATCGAACCGACCGCCGGAAGAATGATACTCGGTGATGACATTATTTATGACGACGGGTGGAAGGTCAAAGATCTTCGTGCCTTGCGACGGGACCGGATCGGTTTTGTATTCCAGGCACCTTATCTGATTCCTTTTCTCGATGTCACCGACAACGTCGCCCTTCTGCCCATGTTGGCCGGAATGCAGAATGCCGAGGCCCGTAAGCGGGCAATAGAATTGTTTAAAGCGCTTGATGTGGAACATCGCGCCAAGGCCATGCCGTCTCAACTCTCTGGTGGAGAACAGCAGCGAGTGGCTATTGCACGTGGCTTGGTGAATCGCCCCCCGGTAATATTGGCCGATGAACCGACCGCTCCCCTCGATAGTGAGCGCGCCCTGGCCGTAATCCGGATCTTGAACGATATGGCCAAACGATTCAAGACCGCCATTATTGTCGTCACCCATGATGAAAAAATCATTCCTACCTTTAAACGCATTTATCATATCCGTGACGGGGTGACCTATGAAGAGGAGGGCGAAGGACGTAGCTTCGAATGAAATTTACCCAAAGAGGCCGTACAGAAAGCCTCCTCGAGGAGCATTTATATGAACAAAAAGAAAATGACACATTATACGTTGCTTGCCGTTTATGTCGTTTTACTAGCAGGGTGTGCGGTAGGGCCGGATTTTTATCGCCCAGCGCCCCCTGATGTGACCGGGTATACTTCCACTCCGATGGCTACAAAGTTGACTGCCTCCCCCACCACACTGGGTGGTCCGCAAAACATTATTAAAGTAGAACGACTAACGAAATATTGGTGGCGGGAGATGAGCGCCGACAAACTGGAAATGCTTATCAGCGAAGCACTGGAGCGTAATCCGACCCTGATGGCGGCAGAGGCTGCTTTGCGTCAGGCCCATGAGCTTTATGCGGCGAGGGCCGGCGCGACACTTTATCCACAATTAGAGGGTAACTTGACTGGCCGGCGTCAACGCTTCAATCCTGGAACATTAGGACAAGCCGGTGAAGCGCGGGAATTCAGTCTTTACAACGCCGGCATCGGTGTTCGATATACATTTGACCTGGCTGGAGGCAATCGCAGGATGCTGGAAGCTCTGGCCGCCCGGAGCGATTATCAGCAGTTTCAACTGGAAGGCGCTCGTTTGACATTGGCGGCAAATATAGTGACAACGGCTATTACTCAAGCCGGCCTGAGAAGACAGGTTGAAATTATAGAAAACATCTTGAAGTCGCAGGAAAACCAACAAGGACTAACCCGGGAACGCATTCGTCTTGGTCATGGAGAACCGGATGATGCGTTAACCTTGCAAACACAATTGGAGCAAACGCGCGCCGAACTGCATTCGTTACGTTATCAGCTTCAACAAAACGAACATTTTTTGGCCATTCTTGTGGGTAAAGCTCCGGGAGAGAGCTTGCTGCCGTCGTTTACCTTGGAGGATTTCACCCTGCCTCCGGAGCTGCCGTTGCTAATCCCCTCTGAGCTGGTACATGCAAGGCCGGATATTCTCGGCGCTGAAGCGCTGCTGCACGCCTCTAACGCAGAATATGGGATTGCAATATCGAAACTGTATCCCCAACTCAACCTTAGCGCCGACCTGGGATCGCAGGCATTGACGACCGGTGCGTTGTTCGGCAGTGGCTCCGCTGTTTGGAGCTTGGTGGGGCAGCTGACACAACCCCTGTTCAATCCAGGCTTGCCCGCTGAAAAGAGAGCGGCTCTCGCCGCCTTTGATGCAGCCGCGGCAAACTACCAGTCCGTCGTTCTGGAAGCTCTTCGCAACGCAGCCGATGTATTGCGGGCATTGGAGAATGATTCCAAACAACTGGAGGCTTTTTCTGCTGCTGATTCCGCTTCAGAGAAATTTTTAGAGTCAACACGACGTCGGTATACACTTGGAACAGCCAGCGATTACGATTTGCTTATTGCACAACAACATCGGCTTCAGACCAAACTCAATCTAACCGAAGGCCAGGCCAAATGCCTGATTAATACCGTTGCTTTTTACCAGGCGATGGGCGGCGGCATTTTATATGATGAGTCTGTGGAAGGAGCTTATTGAGTTCTTCTGGCAGTATGAACAGGAACTCAAAGCGCCGGCGGATCGGCTTCACAGTGCTTCTCCATTACCGGGGGTAAAACGGGTCCGGCGGAGAGGATGATGGTCGTGCCGGATCGATGTCGCTAAGGACTCGGAAACACCACCGTCTCCTTGCGAAATTAAAAACGCCGGCGACAACACCCGAGCAGATCAGGGTGAACACCTACTCCAATCCCCTTGACAGCAGGCGCAGTGAATTGCATGTGCTTAACAGGATCATCGCTCACAGTGTAACGGATTCTTGACTTGAGTCATGGTTGCAATAACACTGCATTCTTTAGTTTTAGGATTTCTTTCATGCCCGGGTTTTGTATGTTGCGGACTTTTTTATTAAGGACAGGAGAAAACGATGAAGTTTTTTGACTCTATTGACAGCGCGCTTGACTTCGCCATTGAACTTGAAGAAGAGGCATTCGCGATGTACCACAGCCTGGCGCGTATGACGGCCGACAAAAATATGCGCGCAACATTCATCGCCCTCGCCGAAGAGGAGGCCGGACACAAACGCCGGCTCGAAGCCGTCAAAGAGGGTGAAATCCAGCTTTTAAAAAACTCAGCCGTACCGGATCTGCACATCAGCGCCTATCTTGTCGACATACAGCCGACGGCGGAAATGACGTTGCAGGATTCTCTCGTCTACGCCATTAAGCGCGAAGAGTCGGCACACAAACTTTACATCGACTTCGCCGGCGCTGTGGCCGCACCCGCACTGCAGGAAATGTTCCTCGCTCTCGCCGCCGAAGAAGCCAGACATAAGCTCCGCTTCGAAACCATTTATGAAGCCGGCTTCATGCCGGAAAATTAAGCGCTGTGCAAAACACAGAAATTATAAATTCCTGTACCATGTTCAACGGAATATGATGCGTTGTTAATGTGAATTGCGACCCGCCGGGGTCTGTTGGAATATCATTAGGCCTTTGAAGATATTCCTGAGGAAACAGACTCATGGATCGTAATGCTGTTCTGCGCGGAAATATTTTTCAGGTTTCCGGACGTTATATTCTCAGCGGCATAACCGGAATGCTTGGATTCTCCCTTTATGTGCTTGCCGATTCGTTTTTCATAGCAAACGGCATTGGCGCAACCGCATTTGCGGCGTTGAATTTATGCCTGCCGGTTTACGCACTGATCATCGCCTGCGGGCTGCTCGCCGGAATCGGCGGCGCTACGCTGTTTTCACTATCTAAAGGACGCAGCGAACCGGTGATGGCAGCACTCACGGCTGGAATCATTTTTGCACTCATCTTTACCGGCGCCGGAATTTTCTCAAAACACATTGCCGTACGGCTCGGCGCAAATGCAGAAACAGTAAACGACGCCGGGAATTATCTGCGCATGATTTTTTTCATGTCCGCCGGATTTATTTTTAATCAGATTTTTCTGCCATTCACACGCAATACCGGCGCACCGGGTCTGGCGATGACGGCCATGCTCGTCTCAGCCGTCAGTAACATCGTTCTTGATTATATTTTCATCTATCCGCTTGGATGGGGCATGTCCGGCGCGGCGTTTGCCACCGGCATCGCTGCCCTGCTCGCGGCGCGCGGCAGAACACAGCAGGCCATGATGATTTCATTGTTACGCGGCGGGGTTTTGTTAATTCCATTGCTGATGCTTCTCGCCGGCGTTTTTCAACTCAACGGTATCTGGAGCAGCGTACCGGTAACAGAAATTTCCATACTGTTCATTTATACAATTGCAGCTCACAATAACGCCGCCAAACGAATGGTTACCCTTTCGGGAAACCGACAGAACGAGAAATGACAAACTGAATGTGACAACGTTAGGCATGATCGCTCCCGTTGAAAATTCCAGTATTATAAACTTTCTTCACCAGCGAGCCGGACGGCAGAAAAGTCTGCTCGCTATCACTAGAGAGTTCATTATATATTAAGCCGAATTTATCAGGGAAAGGATTACTACTGATGCTAAAAAAACTGTTTCCTGCCATTGCTGTCCTGCTGGTTTCGTTCACTGCGTTTTCCGTGCCGCTGGAGCTGCCGTCAATCTTTTCTGACAACATGGTTTTACAGCGTGACATGAATGTGCCGGTCTGGGGTAACGCCGATCCCGGTGCGACAGTCACCGTTGAGTTCGCCGGGCAGAAAAAAATGACAGTGGCAAATGCGGGCGGTAAGTGGCAAGTGACATTAGATCCGATGGAGGCATGCGCCGAACCGCAAACCATGATTATTAAATCGTCAATCGACAACCAGCAATCGTCATTCACCAACGTTCTTGTCGGTGAAGTGTGGCTCTGCTCCGGACAGTCAAATATGCAATTGTTCCTGCGCGACACAAAAGACAGCGATACGGAAATTGCCAAAGCAGATCTTCCTTTAATCCGTTTATATCAAACACCACTTAAATTTTCGACAATACCGGAGGAACGGATTGATACAACATGGATGGCCTGCACTCCGGAAACGGTGAGAAAATTTTCCGGCGTGGCGTATTATTTTGGAAAAAAATTGCAACAAGATTTAAATGTGCCGATGGGACTCTGGCAAAGCGCGTGGGGCGGAACACGAATTGAGCCATGGACACCGTTGAATGGATTTAAAAGTGTTGAATCACTGGAAGACATTTACAAACTGGCACAGACCGTACCGAAGCTTTCCGGGAATTTTCGTAAAGACCGGCAGCATCCAACGTGGATTTATAACGCAATGATTCACGCCAACGTACCGTTCGCGATTCGTGGCGTAATTTGGTATCAGGGCGAAGCTAATCATGCTGAAGGCATGCTGTATCTTAAAAAAACGCGCGCGCTACTGAATGGCTGGCGTGATTTATGGGGCTATGATTTCCCTTATTATTTTGTCCAGCTTGCTCCATATCAATATGGTGAGGACGATCCCTTGATGCTGCCGGAATTTTGGGAGGCACAGGCAGAAATTGTCAAACAAATCCCGCATACCGGTATGGCGGTTATTACAGATACCGTCAGCGACTTAAACGATATTCATCCGCCAAACAAACAAATTCCAGGTGAACGTCTCGCCCTGCTCGCTGAAGCCAACACCTACGGTATGAATGTCATTTGCACCGGCCCGACGTTTGAAAAAATGGAAATTACCGGCGATACAATTAAGGTGACATTCAGTTCCGCCGACGGATTAACAACGCGCGATGGCAAAGCGCCGGACTGGTTTGAAATTTCCAGCGACGATGGAATTTTCAAACCGGCGGACGCGAAAATTTCCGGCAACTGCGTAATCCTTTCTTCACCGGAAATAAAAAATCCGGCGGCTATGCGTTTTGCGTGGCATAAAGAAGCGATGCCGAATTTAATTAATGGTGCCGGACTTCCGGCCCCGGCGTTCCGTTCCAATAATTAGAGCAGACTTTTTTTAGCCAAAAAAATCACAAATTAATTTTTGTGTTTTTTGTGGCAACGCAAAACTACCACGCTGTTACGGTGACGCTAACAATTTTGCGGGCGAGCTGTTCGGCGACGGCCGGCAGTGAATACAGTTTGGATGAAGTCAAATCGGCGGCATAAATAAAATCAGTTTCGCCGCGGACAACGGGGGTTTCGGCGATCACATCACCGGTTTCTGCATTGGACAGTACAGCACGCGCGGTGAGCATGACGCGATACTCGCGGGCTTTGGAACCTTTCCGCCGGTCGTAAGCTACCGGTGTCAAATCATACCGGTTCAATGTCACTGTCAGAATTGCGCCGGCGTCATCAGATGATTTCAGTTTGAGCCGTCCATCCATTTGAATTTCAGCCTGCAGCGCTTTGACCACTTCCGTTTCGATCGCCGGTTCGGCGGTTTTATTTTCAACCCGTACGGCGACCGTCTGAACAGACGCCGGCAGTGAACTTTTTACGGTATAGCCGCAACCGGACAGAATCAGCGCCGCGACAGAAGGCAAAATCAGTTTATTCAGTTTCATGCGCACACCATAAAAGAGTGCATCGATCATAGCAAGCGCGCGAAAAATAAAACCGGCACTTGATTCAATTCCGCCGGAAGTTTAACGTAATAGGCTCAATTTGACTTTCAATGGAGCCGTACATGAAAAAAGTATTAATTCCAACCAAACTGGATGCCGTCGCCAAAGAGCTGCTGGAAGCCAATGGCAATTATATCGTCGTTCAGGACGAAAAAACCGACATTAACGCACTGGCAGCAAAGCATCCGGATGCTTACGCTCTGATTGTCCGCAGCGAAAAAGTTCCGGCAGCACTGATCGATGCCCTGCCCGCACTGAAGGTGATTATCCGCGCCGGTGCCGGTTACAACACGATTGACATAAAGTATGCGCGCCAGAAAAAAATCGATGTAATGAATACGCCCGGTGCGAATGCCAATGCTGTTGCTGAAGAGGTGATCGCGCTGATGCTCGCTGATGCCCGCCACCTGATTCCGGCAGACGCGACAACCCGTGCCGGAAAATGGGAAAAGAAAACGTACATGGGCAGAGAAATCACCGGTAAAACCGTTGGAATTGTCGGACTCGGCGCCATCGGCCGCCTGGTTGCCAAACGCCTCAGCGGATTTGAAGTCACAGCGCTGGCATACGATCCGGTACTGTCCGAGGAAGCGGCCGAGCGCATTGGCGTGAAACTCGTTCCCCTAAAGGATCTTTTCCGCCTGGCCGACTATGTTTCGCTGCACATTCCCGAAAACGAAAGCACGCGCGGAATGATTAATAGAGATCTGCTCGGTCTCATGAAAAAAGAGGCCACGCTGATTAACTGCGCACGCGCCGGCGTAGTAAACGAAGACGACCTGCGCGCACTGAAAGCCGAAAAAGGGCTGCGCTTTCTGAATGATGTTTATCCGAAAGATGTTGAGGGTGACAAAACAGTAACAGATATTGCTGATATTATGGTACCGCATCTCGGTGCATCCACCAGGGAAGCAAATTTTAATGCCGCGAAGCGTGCTGCTGAACAGCTCATCGATTTCGATGAAAAAGGCATCACATCCTATATCGTTAACCGTGATATCCCGGAAGGACTTGACGAAGCCTATCCCGAACTCACCTTCACCATTACCAAACTTGCCTATGCCATGCTCGGCGGAAAAAGAACGCAGCCTAACCGCATTGAATCCACATTTTACGGCGACCTGGGTAAATTCAGCGACTGGCTCATCGTTCCGATTACCGCTGCGCTCAGCAAAGAATTTGACCGCTCGATGGATAAAAAAGCCGCCGGCGAATATCTGAAAGAAATGGGTATCGAATACGTTGTGCGCGATGCTGATGAACGCAAAGGGTACGGCAACTCAATCACCATCGACTTAATGGCGAATACCGATAAAGACAACCTGCGCCGTATCAGTGTGCGCGGTACTGTCGCCGAAGGCGTTCTGATGATTTCACGCGCCGGCAGATTCGATAAACTCTATTTTGAGCCGTCCGGGAATATCGCCCTTTTCACCTACAACGACCGCACCGGAGTTCTCGGCGAAATTGCCAGCGCGATCGCGAAAGAGGGGATTAATATCGACGATGTTCGTAATCCGCATGACGACACCGGCGAGCGCTCCATCGCCATTTTGAAAGTCAGTCAGCCGATACCGGAAGAAGTGATGGAGAATATTGCGCAAAGAATTGATGCCATCAACTACTGTGCTGTTTCCTTTTAAACGCAATAATTAAAACAAAAAACGCTTCGGTACTCCGAAGCGTTTTCAGGCTGAACCCATTGCCGCTATTTTACCAGCTGGCCTTAATGACTCCAGGGATTAGCCCCTGCGATGCCATTTCGCGCAGACTGATGCGGGAAAGACCGAATTTGCGATAAACGGCACGCGTCCGGCCGGTTACACGGCAGCGGTTCATGATGCGGTTCGGATTGGCATCGCGCGGAATTTTACGAAGTTTATCGAACGCGGCCATGCGGTCTTCAAATGAAGTATTTGGATTACGGATGATTTTTTTTAACTCCATGCGCT
Organism: Kiritimatiellales bacterium; assembly: GCA_041656295.1. NCBI lineage: Bacteria > Pseudomonadati > Kiritimatiellota > Kiritimatiellia > Kiritimatiellales > Kiritimatiellales bacterium. The sequence goes on from JBBADV010000011.1 coordinate 45,907, forward strand.
TGGCAAAATATTTATTTGCCATTACTTTGCGCATTTCGTTTTTTACGATTTTACTCGTCTTAGCCATAAATTTTTTCCTCAACTGGTTCAGCAAAACGAGTATGAAACAGGAAACTCTGCTGAAGTGCAATTGCTTTTTGCATAAAACAGCGGATTTTATAATTTGGGGTAGATTGTAAAAGTAAGTGTCCGGATGGAGATTTTTGATTCATGCTGCCATTTCCTGATTGAACCGTTCTTCCGCTGTTTCAAAATACAATATCTTACGCGGATAGGTGTTAATTCATGTTTCGATTTCGTGAAGCATTTTTCTGCTGATTCGCCCTAACTTTTTCCCTTTCGGAATAAACCGGCGTACAAGCCGATTCGCATTTTCATTACTTCCGCGTCCCCACGCACTGTACATTTGATAATGATAAAATCGGTGTGTTCACCGCCAGACATCTGATCGCCTGCGGCGCAAAAACGTTCGGCATGATGTTATCCGAACAGGAGTTCGCCAAATATCGGCGGCAGGGATTTGCCGATGAGCTGCATCGTCAGGGATTTACTTTGCTGGAAGAAAATTTTTTCTTTCGAAAAGATATCCCCGGAAAAAAATTCCAGCAGACCATCCTCTCCTGGCCATGCTGCGTCGGGGTGTTTTCAGATTCCGATGCTGGCGGAACACAGTTTATATCAAATGGCTGAAAAACTGGAGCGTCATGTTCCGAATGAAATTGCAGTGCTCGGCTGTAATAATATGGTCAATATATGCATCGACTGTGCTCCGCTGCTCAGCAGCATTGAACTGCCGGAAGTGGAAGGCGGCATCGCCGCTGGTGAGCTTCTTGACCGGTTGATGCGGGGGGGGGGGACAGTGCCGCAAAAAACCGTTATAAAACCGGAACAGATTGCCATACGCGAATCAAGCGATGTTCAGATGCTTGAAGATCCGCAGGTTACCGCCGCAGTACAAATTTTAAAAACACCGAAAGGGATCCGACTGAATGCCGAAGAACTGGCTCAGCGTCTGATGATAAACGCGCCGAACGCTCGATTGCCGGTTCTACCGCACGCTGGGGCATTCTGTCGCTAATTACATTCGTGATTTGCGATTGGAGCTGATAAAAAAAGAACTTGCCGCCGAAAATCAGATTGTCGCTGAAATTGCGCTTGATGTCGGTTGTCAATCTGCCACGTATCTAAGCAGAGTCCTGCAAAAATCAACCGGCATGCGCCCTTCAGATTTCCAGAAAAGCAGATAAAAAACACGTATGGAGCGTAATGTTCAGATTTTCAACCTTACTGTAAATAATCCGGCGGCAGTGCGGGCATTCAATTTCTCTGTATTCCCGCCCCCCGTCAACAGTAATCATATGTCCGCGGCGCGACCAGCAATGCGCCGGATGCTCGGATGCTGTAATCATGATAACACCGCCCAGCCCGGGCAGCTGCCGCACCAGCTCTTCCGCCGAATTATATAAATATTTTTTAACCGGCTCTTGAGATATGCACATAGAGTAAACCGTGTATACCTCACCGAAGTTACACCCTTGCATAAGCTCACGCTGTCCTGAGATTTGCGGATGATTCCGGAAAACGTCATGCCCTTCCGGCAGCGTCAGCAGCGGTTGCAGATATAAAAATACAGACAGCCCGTATTGTGCCGCCCGGTTAATTAATTCATTCAGTCGCCGCTGGTGCTCAGCCGCATCTATGCCCAGCTCCGGATTATCCGGGGTTTGAACAATGTGATGAAGCAGCGCATGAACCCAAATGGCGTTAAACCCGGAATCTGCAATGCTCTTAAGTTCGGCATCGGTATACGCCTCAAGCGCATTCCAGGTTTCTTCCCGGGATGGATCATACTGCTCGCTGAACATTCCGAATGTACTTTCCGGTGAACGCCAGATTTTTAATAATCCATTCACATTTTTTCCAGCTCGATCAGCTCATGGTTCATCGACGGAAAATGCGTATAGTTCCGCATATCCGCAATCCGCGCCGGTTTCGCCCACGGAACGCCGGCATCAGAAAACAACAGGCCTTCATTCGCCATCTGCCGGACATGTGCACCGATATTTTTAATACATTGGAATTTTTTTTGATTCTTCTGTTCAACCGTTACAAACTCTGCATCTACTATTGCCGGAATTCCGGCCAGCGACGGATGATTTAAAACACCGGAAAGTTCTTCGCCGGCATACACCGGCGCCGCGCCGGAAAAATTCTTCAACTCGTCGGCAACCTGCGGCCAATGTCCCCATCCGCCGATAAATACAATTTTCGCCATAAAAATCCTGTCTGTTAATAATGACTGATTTTGACCGAAAACCGGCGCGGTTTTCAAAAGTATAAACCGTCCATTTCAACTTATTCTTTTTGGACACAGCACGCCGGAATCCGAATGAATTAGCGGTCGCGCAGTTTTACGAACTCGTCGAGCAGCGTCAGCGAAACGCATTCGTTGCAGACCATTAAATACCGGTCGCCGAAATTTTCCGCCATAAAATCCATCAGTTCAAATTCGGACGGATCGGGCGGCGCCGGAATTTCGCGCGCCGAAAATTCCGCCGGGGAATGTTCTTTAAACGACGCATCGTCCGGCACAAACATCACATCATGATCGACAAGATAAAATCCCAACGGCGTTTTACCCACCGAACGCAGCGGCGACGTTTTTTTTCGAGTTCATCATTTCCTTTCATTCAAACCGGGACGGTACATTTTGCATTCTTTTTTTCAGACAGCCGCGCGAAGCACATTCCTGCCTGCCCGTCTCCAAACGGAAATGAGCAGACAGGAATGTCTGCTCCACCTTTTTTAAGGCGTATACCGCATGCGCAGCTGTTCAACTTTTTTATCGGCGTTGTTGTCGTTAAAAATATGGCAGTCGTATTCTTTAGTGTAGAGCGTGGCACATGACGGATACGTTTCCGGCAGTTTTTGATACGCCGCCCACGCATCGTCGTATGCACAAATCCGCCGGCGAATATCATTTGCATCGCCGCGCGTCGAAGCGTCGGCCATATAAATCAGTGCGCGATAAATTTCATACAGATGCAGTCCATACAACGAAGACGCAATTGCAAATTCTTTCGTCGCCGCATCCGCCCACTGAATTTCTTCGGCAAGCGCGACAATCTCTTTCCAGATTTCAACCGACTCGTCTTTCTGTTTCAGATTCCGACGGATGGCTTCCGGACTTTTATTCGCTTCCGCCCACATTTCAACACCGGGCCACGCAATGCCCTGATCGCGCGTCCACCATACCTCCATATCGCCGAACGTTGAGTTACGCCCGCGCACCACAGCGGCGGCGGACAGCAGACACAGCCGCCGGAATTTCTGAATGTCAGTTGCATTCAATTTTAATTCGCCGGCGGCGTAGCGGTTGAAAATTTCCGCTTCGCTCTGCGCCGGATTCTGTCCCCACTGTGAAACCACATAGGCATTCAAATCCGTCCACAGTTCATTTGAAATATACGGACCGTCCCAGCCGCCGCCGCGGCACCACGTCCAGATTCCGGCAAACATTTCCGGCGTTTCCCCGGCGAACTCGCGCAGGCTGTTAAAATTTTCCGGCGCGGTTTTTACATGCTCTTCAAATCCTTCAATCACGCCGTTCATCACATAATTCGGATACGCGCCCTTGCCTTCATATTCGCGTGCACATTGCACTTCAATCAGCTGCGGGTGCCGGCCTTTGCCGATTATTTCACTGAACGCCGTCGCGCGGTGAAAATCGTTCTCGCAATGTTTCACCGCAAAAATAAAATCCGGATGCGGTTCAACAGCGGCGCTGATGTTTAAATAGGTTTCCAGATTCCGGTCAAAACTCAGCCACGTCCGGAAAATCAGTTTTTTATTCCGGCGCGCGCAGACTTCTTCGCGCAATAACTGAGCGAGCGGAATAATGGTTTCGGCGGCGCTCCATTTATCGTGAATCGCGCCGGAATGGAACGGCGCGTCGTGCAGATAAGTTTCGCCGATGCGCACCACCAGTCCGTCCAGCGCCGGAAACTGATCGAACGTTTCAGCGATTTGAATTTTCAACAGTTCCTGCACGCGCGGATGGCGCGGATCGCCGAATACATCCCGAATCTGTTCGCGCTCAATTAATTTTGTTGGAAGCAAAACCAGATCGCCTTGAGCATACACATCAATTCCGGCGCGCCGGCAGGCATCATGCTTTTTCAGAATCGCGGCGCGTTTTGCATCCATCCATTTTTTTTCGGCACTGCCCGTCGGAAAAAAATTAGGATCAACCGTTTCCCAGCTGATGGCCAGCAGCGGCGATTCGAACAGAAAAAACACTTCACCGTTATACCCGCGCCGTTTTAAAAATTCCGGGTCGTTGTATATGGATTCATACGGCGCTTCGCCGGGATTGTGATGCACCATATTTAAAATCAACCGTTTTTCATTTTCGTTTTTCATGCCGCAGAATCTCCGGAATCATTTCAAATTAAACAAGAATTATCACGGTGACCGCTTGACTACCACGGATGGAATCCGTACGGATCGTCGTCCATGCGATACGGGCGGATATATAGCAGTTCCTGCAACTCCACCGGCGGTTCAACGAGCGAACTGCTGCGTTGAGCTGATAGCGGTGCAGAGTCCGGTGAGCTTAACGACGGCTGCCAGACGGCATCGCCGGGATCGCTTACAGAACACCAGAAACCGAACGTTTTTACATCCGAAGAAACAAACACCTCCAGCAGGTTCCAGCCTTTTTTCAACGGCGCTTTAAAGCGGGTTTCGCCGGGGCCGGAAGCGCCGGCAGGACGCCTGATTTTACTGTTATCCAGCACTGCTTTTTCATTTACACGGAAAACCATTCCGCGATCGGCACCGGTGGCAAACACCGCATCGCGCGCGGCACCGGAATAGAGCCAGGCCCGGGCATAACCGACGCGACCGGTTTTTGCGCCGGAAATCCATTCCAGATAAATCCGTCCATTCGGACGGGCATTCAGGAGCGTCCAGCCGTTGATGCCGGAAAAATCCTGTCCGTGCAAATCCGCTTCACCTTCGCCAATGGTTACTCCGCTGCGCTGCACACCGGTGGAGCCGGATGAAATTTTATTCACTGCCTCCGGCGGTTTAATTCCGGCAAGTCCGGGAAACAGTCCGTCTTTTTCACCGATGGAGTCGGTCTGATGTTCAACGCACGCCTGCCAGTCGGTAATATTCACCAGCGGAGCCGGCGCGAACCGTTCCATAGAAAACATTCCGGCGATGAGCTGTTCGCTGCTGGCGGCACCGAGATTGGTTAAGAGCTGCCGGTAAAATTTGGTGATGTTCCACAGCGCTTTTTCGGTGTGCCAGATTTCTGGATCAAGTGCACGCCAGTCGAGCTGGCTGAAAATTATTTTTCCGGCGGTGGTTTTCTTTTCAAGCATCACCCCGTCTAACAACCGCCGTGAATTTTCCGGCAGTTCATTGCCGGCGAAGCGGTGCTGTTCAAGAAATACACGCCACGTGCAGTGCGCCGGCCCGATGCCGCGCAACAGTTCATCGCCGGCAAAACCGGCGCGTGCAAAACTGCCGGTTTCCATTGTAAACGCACCGGCAAAATCCGCCGGTGTTTGCGGCAGTACAAAAACGGTGCCGCCGGCATTGGCAAAATTTTCCGCCGCGCCGGAATTTGTTTTCCACGCACCGGTGCCGACAACCAGAATATCCGTGGACGGATTCAACTCGCCGGAAATTTTAACGGCGTTGAGTCCGAGTGTTTGAATGAAATTCCAGCCGGTGTCATCGCCGGTAAAAACAATGCGCCGGTTTTGCGGCGATGCAAACGGCTGATCGACAGCCTTAATTAAATTTGCGGCGAGCGCGGTGGCGGCGGCGTCATCATTAATGCGATCGGTGAAATCGAACTGCGAAAAAAGTATTCCGCCGGCACCGTGCCGCCATTCTAAAAGCGGACTGTATGCGAGATCAAACTCGGCATCGGCCAGCGGTGTGAAACTTCCGGTGTGCGGTGTTTCGATGATGACGGATGCAACGGCACCGGAATTGCCCCAGTGCGGCGGACGCGGATAGGAACGCGGGCGCATGCCTTCGTGCATCGACGGCAGCAGATCCGGCGTGCCGCGCCAGTTGATGAGATCGGCGGCGGAAATTTCATTAAACACCGGATGTGCGGAATCGCAAATAAATGTATAGCGCGTAACGATGTCTTCGGTGCGGAAACGGAAACCGTCAAGCGCATCGCGGTTCTGTTCGAGAATCAGCACACGCAGACCGGCGGCGATATCGGCGGCGGTGAACGGCAGCTGTGCGCCGGAAACGGCTTCGCGCCCGAGTACGAGCACCTGTGCACCGGCTTTTTTCCAGTCCGCCGGTTTTGCAAGTACCGCGGCGTTTTCGAGTCCGAGCTGCTGCAGCCAGCCGGCGGATTTTCCGGCGGGATCGTAGATTGCCCAGCTGGATTGCGGTTGTATTTTTTCCGGCAGCGGCCGGAATGACAGTTCGAGCCGGTCGTTCCACTCTTCACCGGTTTTTGCATCGCGCGCAACTAAAATCAGTTCTGCGTCCATGCGCGTTTCAACGTCCGGCGCACGAATACGCAACGGAATTTTTTTTATTTCACCGGGCGAAAGTTCCAGTTGAAATGCATCGGAACCGCCGGCGGCGCCGCCGGAATTCAGCGTCCACGAAACATCCAGCGTGCGCGGCGAAAAACCGTCCCAGACCGCGATCATTGTTTTTTCAAATGTTTCGCCGGAAAAGAACGCGTGGCTGCATTCGGTGAACTGTCCGGGTTCGCCGCCGAGATAAATGAGCAGCGGGCGCATGGTGCTGCGATAAATGGAGTACATTGGGTTTGTCCATTCCGGTATTGCATTCAATGCGGACTGCGCTTCCGGTTCGGTGATGTCGAGCCATGAACGGTTTCCCGGCAGTGTGCCGAAACCGATTTTATGCATCCACGGAACCCAGCCACCGGGCACACCGTAGGTGCGCCATGCGCGGTCGGTGCGGATGTTGAACAGTTTTTCCCACTCCCAGTGTGCGGTCATGTTGCCGAACTGTTCATATTCGGCATCCGAGTAGTTCAACCGGCCTTTGCGGTCGCGCTCGCGTTCCAGCACAGTCTGTGACAGCCGGACATAATCATCGGTTTCCATTGCGTACGCTTTATCGCCGAAATAGATGGCGTAATATTCTGTATTCAGCGGCGTATTGCGCCAGCGGTTGAGGTTGAGAAACGCCGGCTGTCCGTGTTCAATTGCGCCCCACGGCATGTTGCCGTTTTCCGCCCAGCCGGACGGAAAATCTTCGCGTTCCTGCAACGGCATGAAGTTGAGATAGTTATTCGGATAATCTATATCGCCGCCACGGCCGGAATGGTGAAATACTAACCGCGTCGGGTCTTCGGTGCGCACCAGATTTTCAACGTACGGTGCCCACGCCGGAATTTCGGAATCATCAAGTTTGCGTCCGATTTTCTCCGGATTTTCGCGCGTGATGCTCGCGGTGTTCATACTCGGTGTCCACAGAAGGATGGACGGGTGGTTTCGTAGGCGGCGCAGCCACAGCGCCAGATCGCGCTGATATTTTTTTGTTCCTTCCGGCGTCATCACTGCGTCGCGGATGTGACTCACACCCGGCACCTGAATCAGCAGCGCAAAGCCGCATTCATCTGCTTTGTCAAACACCGCCGGATCAACCCAGTGTTTACTGATTTGCGGATTATTTTCTTTATCAATCAGCGTCGGACGCAATCCCCAGGCAGCATACCAGCCGGTGCGGTTCGGCTGCCATTCAATCGCGTTATAACCAATGCTTTTCCAGAAAAGCAGGCGTGGCCATTGCGGTGAAAATTCCGGTGCGAGGCGCAGGCGCAGCGGATAGCCGTTCAGAATCAGCTGTTTTCCTTCTGTCCAGATTTCACGAAAACCGAATTTTTCCGGCAGCGTATGCACCGTTTCACCGACGTTGTTCAGCAATGAAATTTTGAGCTGATACAAATAGCCGTCGTCCACCATCCACAACCGCGGCGCTTCCCACGGGATGGAAACAGTCTGAAGTCCGGTGCCGGAAAATTCCGCCGGCACAATGACCGGCGCCGGAACGGAACCGCCCTCGCCGCCAGGATTTTCAATTTCAATTTTAAACTGCGCGTTTTTCAAATCGTTGCGCGCTTCAATATCAATTGCCATCCGCTTTTCGCGCACCGATGTTTTTACAAACGCGGCGGTGACTTCGCCGGCGGATGGACGCGAAACGAGCCGTACAAAACCGGACAGCCCACCGGGAATCAGTTTACGCTGCGCCTCTTCGCCGCCGGCACTTTTGGCGCGTTCACTCAATACGGCATCGCGCAGAATATCATCTTTACGCATTTTCGGAATATCCTGCCACCAGCGCGTAACCCACAGCCGCAGCGTCGCTTCTTTGCCGGGCGTTACGAGTGATGTGATGTTTACGCGTGCTTCAGGCCCTTCAATAAAGACAGGCTCTTTTTTGTCGATAAAAAGAACGGCATCGCATTCGATGCCGTCAAACTCCAGCAGGATGCGCTGTCCGTCCCACTCGGGCGGAATATAAATCCGGCGTTCAAACCAGCTGCTGTCAGTATTCGACAGCAGGTCTTTATCTTTGCGGTAGAGCGACGAGGCCGGCAGCGATGTATATGCCTTCGTCCATGAAAAAGGAATGTTCACCGCTTCCCAGCCGGATTTTTCCGGCGGCGTTTTAATGGCTGTTCCCGGCTGAAACAGCCATTCATTAATACGGGAATCGGCGGAAGCTGCCGGAGAAAAAACCGGCAGTTCACGAAGAATATCTTCACCGGCGGGTTTCGATGTGATCATTAATAACGGCCCGGCGGCCAGTTCGGGATCTTTTTCCACCGCTACATCCGTTACAGTTGTTCCGACATAAAAGCTGTCGAGTTTCAGCATCGACAACGCCCAGCCGTCAATCGCAATCCGGTCAATAATTTTTGAATTACGATAAGCGCGGTAGTTCACAATATCCGGCGTTCCCGGATTCTCCAGGTCGGCGGGATTATACCACAGCTCCAGTTTCAACTCGCCGCGATCATCCGAAATCCGGCCGTAAATGTGCAGAAAATGTGAACCGTCCAGTTTGCTGAAGTCCTGTGCATCAACAATCTTCTCATTTATATTTGACCGGAATTGTGTGATGTTTCCGGTCTGATTCCGGATTTGTGCCACGGCATAGGTATGAAGATTTCCTTGATAAGACGATGACGTCATTCCGGCGCGAAAACCGCCGTCGGAAAAACAGACAGAAAAGCGGAACCACAGTTCCGGCACAGTCTTGCCCGCTTTTGTTCCGGATGAGACTGCATAACTTTGCGACAGAGAATAGAGAAAACTCATCTTCTTGCCGGTGGCGCGGAGCATGCCGCCGGAAACAACGCCGCGGCCGGTTTCTCCGCCGTCGTCAACCCAGCCGGAAATCTGCTCCAGTTTCGTTCCGTCCGGGTAATTAAAATTCTCTTTTACAATAATTTCACTGAAACTTGCGCTGACACAGCAGCACAAAGCAATCAACACTGGAATTTTTTTTGCCATAAGAAATACTCCTCTTTCTTTGCATCAATCAGTATTGCATCAAAACGAATTGACTATATGACTGCCAGCGATAATGACCAGAGGCATTTTGCTGAAACGGTTCAGCAAGAAAATACTCCTCACCAGAAAATATCGGTCTACTATTGCGGCAGTTATGTGGGTTGTTTTCCAAGACTAAAACGAAGGAGGAAGAATAATGAGTAATAAAAAAAACATAAAGTCATGGATAGTAGCAGTACCAGTTATTTTCATCGCGGTGACCGTGTCCGCGCAGGATATTGGTGATTATCGATGGAATAAAAGCGATGGCAATGCCGGAAATCACAATAATATAACTTTCTGGCGGGTTTACGACGGAACTGATTGGCAGACGACATCCGTTGAACCGGGAAACAGCGCAACGATCGTTACTCCTGTTAGCGGGGCAGGAAATTTGCGTGTAAATGCCACAGACTGGACAGTAGGCAGCATTAATTTGAACCTGGCAGAAAACTGGACGTTTTCAGGATATATGACAGGTGCATCCTTATCCGTTACAGGGGATGTCGCAAAAGCCGGGAACAGTACCTGGTCTTTTATTAATGGCGGCGGCAGCAACACAATAAGTTTTTCTGTCGGCGGAGATTTAAATGTCAGCGGTGGTTCCATGATTCTCGGCGGCGGAACATCAAGAATTCAAGCGTTTAATGCCACCGGGTCCACAACAATAAACGGATCACTATATATTGCGGCCAATGCTGCAGCATTGAAAACAGTAAATTTAAACAGCGGCGGAGTGCTGACAGTTATGGAGGCAAACAGTGGCTCCGGAGGTGTGACGCTAAGCGGACTGAACTCGGTATCCGGAAATGGAATTGTTGCCGCCCGGGCGATTGCGAATGCAAATAGTGTTAATAATGCTCCGAATGGAACGCTGACGATTAACGGCACTTCCGGAACATTTTCGTATGGCGGAGCCATACAAGATAAAACCGGTTTAGCAGATGACCGAAGCACGCTGAGCATCGTAAAATCCGGCGATTCTACTCAGATTTTTAACGGCACCGGCAGCTATTCGGGTACCACCGCAATTAACGGAGGTGCTCTGATTATTAACGGCGATTTCAGTGCCGTAACAAATACATTCACAGTTGCCGCAGCAGCCATACTCGGCGACACAGGAGAAATCGGTGCGGAAGTTGATTTTGCCGCCGGAGCAATGCTGATGTTCGACTCCATGCTCACTGTCGCCAAAGCAACATTCGCCGATTTTGATATTCATGATATTGGTGGCCTCGACAGCAGCACCGCGTTAAATACATACGCGCTGATTTCCGGTGACATTGCCGGAACGATTGCAGACGGAGTTGCAAATGCAATTGGTCTCGGCGGCGGGAAAAGCGCTTATCTTGAATTAACCGGTACCGGATTGAATCTGGTTGTTGTTCCTGAGCCTTCAATCATGGGTATCTTTCTAGTCAGTGGAACCGTACTTTTTGCGATTAGAAAAAGAAAAATTTAATATTCATAGCGTTTCGATCCTGAAAGCGTGCTGCTCAAAAACAGCACGTTTTTATTTTTTGGTCAAGACAAGTTAATGGGACGTTTTCTGAATCTTTTTAATAGTAATTGATAGAGGTCTTCATGGAGATGCTTAAATCGGAACTCACACTCTTTAAGATGGAGATAAAACGTCGATTTATGAATCCCTCTAAATTTTGAAAGCCGAACCTTGGCGATACTCCAGAAGTTTTCAATGCCGTTCATATGGTTCCGTCCAGCAGCAAATTCATTTACTCCATGATGAATTCTGTAATGCTGCCGGCAACCGAAATCCACCAGGCCATCCTAACTTTTCATCCATCGGTATATACAATTGATTCAGGATCAACATTCTATTGTATAATAGGGAGTAATTCTTTGGTGGAGCAGTTCTTAACAACCTGTGTGTAGACTCGGTCTTTTCGTTTTATTAGTCCAAGCGCGCTGGTTTTTCCTTTCGCGCCACGACTGTGAATTCCCCGTACACGCCGGGCGCCAAAATAGCTTTCATCTAATTCAATTTCACCGCATTTAAACGGGCTGTCCAGTTCACAGCATTCAGCAACCCGCCGGCGCACCGCAGAAATAATCCGATTGATCGTATTACGGCTTAATCCAGTCAGAACAGCAATCTTTGATGCCTCAATATCCACTGGGAAGTAGCGGATAATACGTCGGAAATCGTGCTCTGAAATTCGTGAATGAAAAACATATTTATTTCATTCTAAGGCATTAAAAAGAACAGTTGTACCTTCATTCCAGCGCGGCGCAATTTGAATACACATCGGATTTCCCGGCAGACCCGATTCGTTGCGGCTCAGCATTCCGTGCAGTAAATCGAATGCGGCCTGGTGTCCGGCATGCCGTTGTTGAATCAGCCCTGAAATATGCCGTAAGTCCGGCATCACATCCAAACAGAAAATACCGATATCCTGCGGCACCCGGATGTTTTCTTCACTTAAAATTTCAATCAATGGGTCGCCAAGCTGTGAAACAATCACGTCTGGAGTGTAACGGTTTATCCATTTTACAAACCGGGTTTTTTCATTTTTCTTTGTAATTAATCCCGGCGTTGAAAACACCGGTATACCGGGATCATTTCCAACTGAATCCACCGCCGCTGTAAACCCTGCCGTCCACGCATCAAACCGCATTTTTGACAAACTCAGTTCCAGATATGCCGGCTTTTTATACCCGCAGCTGTATAGATGCAGAACAGCGTCATAAACATGCTGATACGCATTAATAATCACATTATGAAAAACATGCTCATGCAGTGAACCGGAAAACACAATGACTGAAAAATTTTCCCAGTCAAATGCCCACGTATGAACCGGCTCATTGCGTCCCCAGATAAATAATCCGCGAATGCCTCGTGCCTGCAAAGTCCGGTTTAATGCCCGTTGTTCGTTTGCGGTCTTTCCAACAGAAAATGCATCCAGCTTATAACCTATATTCTGAAAAATTTCTGCTAGATCATTGTTCGAAAGAATGCTCTCACAGGGAGCATTACCGGCCATGTACTTTTCGCTCTCCAGTACAGCAATCGTCCCGAGAAAATGTTTTTTTTGGTTTTCAAGTTTTTTACTCGCCAGCGCCGTCGCCGCCGGATCGGGAACAAAGCCCTTTTCGATACAGATCTGCCGAACGCGCTCTTTAGTCGCATCAGAAATCCGTGGATGCCCGCGCAGCGCCATCGACACTGTTGCAATGCTGACGTTTGCCGCCTTGGCAATATCCACCATCTTTACTTTCTGCTGCATTATCTGATGAGTATACTATTTTTATAATTCCTGCTTCAATCGTATTGCTGAAGCGTTTCAAAATCCCGGCAATTGCCTTCATGAATTCTCCAAAATAAAAAATTTTTCCGCGCGCACCGGTGCGTTCCGCATCGCCGGCGCCAGTGAGAACCCAGTCTGCTTTATGTCGGCTTGTTCGACAGGTCATCGGAAATATGAAATTTCAATCAAATTTTATGAGCCCGGGATAAAATGGAACGAACTGCTGCCGCATTACACAAAGTGGCTTGAACGCAACACATTGCGTTACCCATTTCAATGGTATAATTTTTATCGATTTTTTAATTAACAATTTTATATCTGAACCAATTTGTTCGTGGTAGGATGAATTCGAAAATCAATAGTATTTTGTAACAATAAAACAGAGGTAAAATCGTTTTATTAATCAAACCCCGGTTCGGGAGAACAAATGAAAGTCAGGATGGTCTGTCTGACGATTGCCGGAGCATGTGCAACGCTGTGCTTTGCAATACCGGCACCGCAAAATAAAATTGATGACATTGTTTTTGCGAAACAGGCTGAAACCGGATTTCCGCCCGGCGAACGCTGTTCTGATGCGGTATTTATCCGGCGCGCGTATCTTGACGTGACCGGCATGCTGCCGACCGCGCCTGAGGTCCGCAAATTTCTCGCGGATACATCACCGGCCAAACGCGCGGCGCTGATTGATAAACTGTTGAACAGTCCGGAGTATGCAGATTACTGGGCGCTGAAGTGGGGCGATCTGCTGCGAATCAAAGCGGAATTTCCGAGCAATCTCTGGCCGAATGCGGTTCATACGTATCACCGCTGGCTGCGCAATGCATTACGCAAAAACATGCCGTATGATCAATTTGCACGTGCACTGCTGACGGCAAGCGGCAGTAATTTTCGCGATGCGCCGGTAAATTTTTACCGCCCGTTTCAACAGCGTACGCCGCGCAATCTGCTGGACACTGCTGCACTGGTTTTTATGGGCGTGCGGCTGGAAACGTCCGGCTGGACGGAAGCGCAACTGATTGGCATGGATGCGTTTTTTTCGAAGGTCGGTTATAAAGATACGCATGAGTGGAAAGAGGAAATTATCTTTTTCGATGCATCTAAAAAATTTCCGGAAACGCCGGACGGCAAAACAATTTATCCAACGCCGGTAAACGGTACGTCAATAAAACTGGCGGACGATGCAGACCCGCGCATTGCGTTTGCGGACTGGCTGACAGCGCCGGACAATCCGTGGTTCGCACAGAATATTGTTAACCGCATCTGGTTCTGGATGATGGGACGCGGCATCATTCACGAAGTGGACGATATTCGTCCCGATAATCCGGCGTGGAGTCCGGAACTGATGAACTGGCTGCAAACAGAACTCACCGGCAGCGGCTATGATTTAAAACATATTTTCCAGCTGATTTTAAATTCCGGCACCTATCAGTTAACCTCAATTCCCGCGCCGGACAATGAAAACGACGAAGCCGGATTTTCGCATTACCGTGTGCGCCGCCTGCCGGCGGAAATACTGATTGATGCGATCTGCCAGGTGACCGGCACAAGCGAGGAATACTCAAGCGCCGTACCGGAGCCGTTTACGTTTGTACCGGAATTCCGGCGTACGGTGATGCTTGCAGACGGCAGTATAAAGTCAGCATTCCTTGAAATGTTCGGCCGGCCGGGACGCGACTCGTCACTCGAATCTGACCGCAACGACAATGTCTCCGTTTTTCAAATGCTGCATTTGCTGAACTCGTCACACATTCGTAATAAAGTGATGCAGAGCGCGCGGTTGCGCGGACTGTTCGGACGTCCACCGCAGGGATTGAGCGGTGTGGATATGTTGTATCTGGAAATTCTTTCACGCTATCCGGCGGCGGAAGAAAAAAAGATTGCAGAAAACTATAGAAAAGAGAGCGGGCTTTCGTACGATCAGGCGCACTTCGATCTTGCGTGGGCGCTGATTAACAGCAGTGAATTTTTATTGAAACATTAGATGAAAAGAGAGTCAAACGTCGAAAGTCTCAAAGTCAAAAGTCCAATGCGTCTTCCCGGACCTTTGACTTTCGACCTTCAGACCTTTGACCGCGAAGCGGAGAACTGAAAATGAAACCGACAATCAGTAACTATCAGCCGGTCATTCCGATGAACCGGCGCAATGCGCTGAAGATTGGAATATTCGGCGCGGCAGGGCTGGCTCTGTCCGACTGGTTCACATTGAAAGCCGCCGGTGCAATTAATGAAACCAAAGCGAAGGCGAAATCCGTCATTCAAATCTGGCTGTGGGGCGGGCCGTGCCACATTGATACGTTCGACCCCAAACCGGAATCGGGCTACGACTATTGCGGCAAGTTTGATAAGTCACTTGCGACCAATGTCGATGGAATTCAAATTAACAGCGCTATGCCGCAACTGGCGAAGATGGCAGATAAATACGCACTGCTGCGCGGCATGACGCACGGAATTACGGCACACGAGACGGCGTCGTATTTAGTGATGACGGGCATGAAGGCGGTGGACGGCGTGGCAAATCCGTCCATCGGCGCCGTGGTGTCGTACAAAAAAGGTTATGCCGGCGGCTACACCGGTTTAATTCCGCCGTACATTGCGCTGACCAAACCGCAGGGACGGTTTTCAGAAGCCGGTTTTCTCGGCGGAAAATATCTGCCGTTTTCCACGGGCGGTGATCCGGCCAAAACGCCGTTCGTGGTGGAAGGCGTCGTCGCCGAAGGAATCACCGAAGAGCGTCAGCATTTGCGCCGGACACTGCTGGGCGAAGTGGATACGCTGGCGCGCGCGCTGGACAATAAAGGCGCTGCCGGACAGTTGACTAAGGCGCGCGAAGAAGCCTACTCACTGATTCTCGGTAAAGCGAAGGACACATTCGATCTTTCCAAGGAATCAAATGAAGTCCGCACTGCGTACGGCCGCAATACGTTCGGACAGTCATGCCTGCAGGCACGCAAGCTGGTGGAAGCCGGTGTGCCGTTTATCACAGTGAATGCGCCGGGCTGGGACACGCATAAAAAACATTTTGAAATGATGACGCGCATGCTGCCGGAACTGGATCGCGGCGTTGCCACATTGATTCAGGAGCTTTCCGATCGCGGACTGCTGGATACAACGATTATATGGGTCGGCGGCGAATTCGGCCGTACGCCGAAGGTCGACTGGCACGCACCGTGGAACGGCGGGCGCAGTCATTATGGCAAAGCATTTTCACATCTGATTGCCGGCGGCGGTTTTCGCGGCGGGCAGGTTGTCGGCGCAACCAGTTCGCGCGGCGAAGAAGTCACCGAGCGCCCGATTTATCCGTGGGATTTAACCACCAGTATTTATCAGCAGCTCGGCATTGATCCTGCCGGCACGCTGCCGATGCCCGACGGAAAAACGATATGCGTTTCACCGCTCGCCGAAGCGGGTCACGGATTAAAAACCGGCGGAATCCTGCAGGAGATCATGTGATGTTCGGATGTTTCCGGCGGAAAAGGTGGAACACGACCTCCGGGCGCGTTTTACAGTGGATTATAAATTTTGAACGCACCTGGAAATCGCGTTCCACCCTGTGGTGCAGACATTCCTGTCTGCCCGTTGCGCAGACAGGAATGTCTGCGCAACTTTTATTTGCAGTGCTGTTTGCATTCACCGCCGGTGCGGCGCTCGACCCGCACGTCGGTTTTGTTTATCCCGCCGGCACTCCGGCGGGTTCAATTGTTACAGTCACCGTCGGCGGACAATTTTTGAAAGAGTATACCGGGGTGCACTTTTCCGGTGTAAATATTGCGGTGGAGCAGTTGGATTATCTGCGGATTTACGACCGGCCGGAAATTAATCAGGTGCGGCGCACCAAAGAATTTCTCGATATACGCATGGAAGAGGAAAAAGATCCGGCGGTGATTCAGCAGGTTGAACGTCAGCTTGAACTCAATGCGATTGAGCAAAGAATGATTCAAAATGTACAGGCGGAAAACCGGCGGAATCCAAAACTCGCGGCAAAAAAACAATTTAATCCGCAAATCTCAGAACAGCTGATGCTGAAATTTTCCATTCCGGAAAACACCGTACCCGGTGATTATGAATTTCGCATTATCACCAAATCGGGGCTTTCAAATCCGCTGCTGTTTCGCGTCAGCAACCTGCCGGAATTTGACGAGCTGGAGCCGAATGATCTAATAATGCAGGCGGAAGAACTGGAATCGGTGCCGGTGATTATCAACGGACAGATTATGCCCGGTGATGTAGACTGCTTTAAATTTTTCGCCGCAAAAGGTCAGACGCTGGTTCTGCAAATGGATGCGCGTGCACTGATGCCGTATCTTGCCGACACCGTGCCGGGCTGGTTTCAGGCGGAACTTACACTGTACGATTCCTCCGGTAACGAAGTTGCGTTTAAGGACGATTTCCGTTTCGATCCTGATCCGGTACTGATTTATAAAATTCCCGTCAGCGGCGAATATACCGTTACGGTGAATGATGCGATGTTTCGCGGCCGTGAAGATTTTGTTTACCGTTTGACGATCGCTGAGACGCCGTTCATTGAAAGTGTTTTTCCGCTCGGCGGATGTGAGGGTGAAACGACGGAGGTGAAACTTTCCGGCGTAAATCTGCCGGCGGATAAAATTCTGATTACCGCCGGTTCCGGCAGTGCACCGGATATTCAGCAGATTCATCTGGGTCAGTCTAACCGGCGCATGTTCCGTGTGGATGCGCTGCCGGAAGTATTTGAAAAAGAGCCGAACGATACTTCCGGCGCCGCGCAAGCGGTTCCAGCCCGGTGTGTGGTGAACGGACTGATTTCAGAATCCGGCGATGTGGATGTCTATTCATTCACCGGCGTCAAAGGCGAAAAGAAAACCGTTGAAGTCATGGCGCGCCGGCTCGGGTCGCCGCTCGATTCGCGCCTGATGCTGCTCGATACCGGCGGAAAAATACTGGCGTTAAACGATGATTCGATGGATCGAACCAGTGCCCTGCTTACGCATCATGCCGACTCGCGCATTGACACCGTTCTGCCGGCGGACGGTATGTATTATCTGCGTATTGAGGATGTGCAGAATAAAGGCGGGGCCGAATTCGCATACCGTTTAATGATCGGCGAAGCACAGCCGGACTATCAACTGCGCATTGTGCCGGCGAGTATCAAAATTCCCGCCGGCGGCTCTGCGATAGTGGATGTACATGCAATCCGCAGCGGCGGTTTCAACGGAAAAATTGAACTCGCGCTGAAAGACGCGCCAGACGGAATGTCCATTCAGCGCGCCGCAATTCCCGAAGGCGTTGATAAAGTTCAAATGCTGATAGCCGCTTCATCGAATGCCGTGCGGCAGATTACGGCGCTGCAGGTTGAGGGCACCGGTAAAGCCGGTGTGCGTACACTCCGGCGTACGGCGCTTGCAGCGGAAGATATGATGCAGGCATTCTATTACCGTCACCTCGTGCCGTCCGGCAGTTTCATGGTGCAGATTTCAGATCCGGAACCGGTCACCGTAGCCTTGCGGCTGCCGCTGGAACGGCGCTATGCCGTCAAGCCCGGTACAAAAATAGAGATTCCGGCAGCCACCCGGTGGCAGACAGACGTTGCCCGGCGCGGCATCAGAATCATCCTCTCCGATCCGCCGGAATGGCTCACGCTTGACACTGTAAATCTTGGCGGCGGCGGCGGGAAAATTGTGCTGAGTGTCAGCCGCAATGCCGAGCCGAAAGACCGCACAACCATTCGTCTGAGCGGCTCCGTAAATATTCCGCTGCCGTCCGATCACCCTGATTACAATCCGGTCATGAAGGCGCGAAATAACCAACCATATGAATTTGCCATCGATGCCATACCGCTGGAGATCACCGAATAATATCAAATGAATTCAGTTGATAATTAATTCATCGCAAAAAGATGCAGAAAACATAAAAAATAAACCCGCAGATGAAACCGGATACAAACGGAATTGGAATCCGGTAAAATATGTTAATCCCGGCAAAAAATACCCGGTTATATCCGTGTGATCTGTGGTTAAATGCTTTATTATAACAATAACAAAGGAAAAAATTGACCGCCGAAATTATTAAAACCTGTTGTGATGTCGACACCGCTACACTTGCGCTGCCGGAACATGCCGCACATTGTATCACCGTTCAATCCTGTAAAAATATGCACGAACTTGTGCAGCAGACTGTAGAAAAATTGAACGCCGGGATTTTAAGTCAATTTGTCTTCGCCGGTACACAGCACTGTACCGAAAATTTTTCCGGTGTCTGGCTGCAGGGTGACGCGTCTAAAGACGGTGACATTTATTCAACGCAGGCCGTTGCAATTTCCGGTTTGCTGCTGACGCCGGTTTTTATAAACGGGAAAGAAACCGGCTTTGTTTATGAAGATTCCTGCGCACGCTACTGCCGGCTGCGCGGCGTAATCCCGGCGGATACCGGCGCGTCGCGCACTGAACAGACACACTCCGCATTTGCCGTCACTGAAGCTGCACTCAATTCCGCTGGCTTCAGATTCACCGATATTATCCGCACCTGGATCTATCTTGATCAGCTGCTGGAATGGTATGCCGACTTCAACACTGCCCGCACGCAGTATTTCCGTGATGCCGGAATTTTTGAACATATGGTGCCCGCCAGCACCGGCATCGGCGCCGCCAATCAATTCGATACCGCCATCATGATGGACGTTCTCGCGGTGCAACCCAAATCGGCAGAATTAAAAATTCAAACCGTTGTCTCACCGCTGCAAAATCCGGCGCTCGACTATAAAAGTTCATTCAGCCGCGCCATCGAAATGAATTATCCAACGCATCGCGAACTTTTCATTTCCGGTACTGCCAGCATTGATTCCGCCGGAAAATCCGTTCACCAGAATGATCCTGAAAAACAGATCCTCCTCACGCTTGACGTCGTACGCGCCATTCTGCGTTCCCGCGAAATGGACTGGCGCAATCTTTTCCGCGGCATTGCATACTTCAAAGACATGAGCTATCTGCCGCTTTACGAGGAGATTGCCGAAAAAGCCGGTATTCCGCGGTTTCCGCTCGCCATTTCGCACGCCGATGTCTGCCGTGACGATCTTCTTTTTGAAATCGAAGTCGACGCCGTGAAAATTAATTAACGCCGGCGCTGCTGATCCGTATTTCCGCGCTGTTGCTGCTGTGAATTACGCTGGTTGTTAGGATGATTCTGTTGCTGTGTTCCATTGCGCTGTTGCGACGACTGTTGTGACTGTCCGCCGAAACGCGGATCATTGCTGCGCGAAGAACTTTGCGTTTCCCGATTCAACCGTTGCATAAATTGCTGACGCTGCGCCGCCGGCATTTGCCGCAGCATCACCGAAACGCGATCTGCCATCGCTGCCGTTGCTGAAGCCGGCGGCGGTACCGCCGGCATCGCTGATGGCGTACGCTGTGCACCGGTGGAAGCGGTTACCGCACCGCCCTCGCCCTGCGGAATAATTCCCTGACCGTAACCGCGCGCAGCGTCATCTTTCACTTTGCGCGCCGGTGTATAATTCACCGTATACATTTCCGTTTCGTCAGTAATAAAATGTTTCACCTTTACGCCGTCGAACACGATTTCCACAATATCCCACTCACGCAGAAATTGTGCAATCGGCTGGCGCGGATCGCGCGGATCAATCATCTGGCTCAGCGCACTTTCCGTCTGTCCCTCCCATACGCGCAGATTCGCCTGTGGACGAGACTTCAGCGAAAACAGCGCACTGCGCTCTGTGCCGAGAAATACACCTTTCACCACCAGATCAGGATATGAATTCAACCCCGTCGCCTCGCGTTGAATAATAAACAGATGCTTCGAAACCACTTCGTTCATAGACGACGGCAGCTTCGCCAGCGAATCGAGCGCCGGTGCAGAAACCGCACGACTGCCGGCGCGCAGCGGCGCATTATCGCGCGGCAGATGCACCGCCGGAATTAACACCGCCGCCGCAAGCACACAAACGGCCGCGAGCGCCGGAATTGCCAAACGTTGAACCGGAATTTTCATGATGCTGTCCTGCAGTTAATATGAATTGTCATTTGCAACCGAATGCGCGGCTCCGCCGGTGAGGAAGAAGACGACGCCGTCGGTGCCGGGCGCTGCATCAGCGTCGCCGGCATTCCGCCGTCACGCTGACGCATGTTCTGTAACGCGAGATTAAACTGATCAATCACAATCAGCGGACGGTGCGTTTCAAGCTGATAGAAAAAATTCAGAATATCCGGATAGCGCCCCGTGCCACGCACCGAAAACGTCAACTGTCCCGCCGGTGCGCGCAGCGACGGACGCCCCATTGAAATTTCCAGTCCCATATCCGGCGCCATCTGATTCAGCAGTTTCACCATCGCCGCTTCCATCATCACGTCGTTGCCGGTGCGGTCAAAAAGCAGCCCGTCCGTCTGCGCCGTCACGCCCAGCAGTTCAGCATTTTCATTTTGAATTGCATCGGTGAACTGCAGCATTGCGCGGTAACTGTCGCGCGTGCGGCGCGCCGCTTCGAGCTCTTCCAGTTTTCCGGCGCGGTAGTTTTCCGATGCGTTCCACAGCGGAACCATCACACCGAATACAAACAGCACCGCCGCGCCGGCAAACACATAAATTCGCTCGCGCCGCGACAGCCGGTTAAACCAGTGTTTAAAATTTTCAATGTTCACTTTCATTTTTGTCTCCCGAAGTAGACGCGGCGTCCCCGCCGCATTTTTACGCTGGATTGGAATGCGACGAGGACATCGCATCTACTTTCCAGAAATTTATTCATCGCCGGAACTCCTCAATGCCGCCGTAATTCTAAAGCCGTAATAATCCTCATTTTTCTCGCCGATGTTCGACTCTTCCACTGCGCCGGCAAACGGCAGGCTCATCACCAGCTGCGGAAGCTGATCCGGCTCTTTCGACCGCCCGCGCAGTTGAATCGATTTGCCGCGCGAATAATCCATGCCCTGCAAATACGTATTCGTCGGCAGCGTCGTTGAAATTGTATTCAGCATTTCCATCACACTCTCGCGCGTTTGCACCAGTTCATTCAACTGCGCAATTTCAGCCTGCATCTCGCGGTTTTCATTGCGTACCGCCGCGACCGGTGCGGCGCGCCGGCGCAGCACCGCCGTTTCGCGCTCAACAGATTTAATTGCCGCCGCCGGTGCGAATGTATGCACCAGCCAGCCGCCAGTCAACTCCACCGCCAGCAGCGCCGCCAGTCCGATGATAATCAGCGTCCGGCGGCTCAGCGGAACTTTACGTCCCGAACGGTCAATTAAATTTAATGTCGCCGGCGCTTCTGCAACAGCGGCGCATAACGCCGGAGTCAGTGCCGGATTCCCCGCCGGAAAATTTTCCGGCGCTTCCAGCGTTTGCACATACAATCCGAACGCCGCTTCCAGCGCGTGCCGCGTTTCTTCCGGCAGCTTTTCATCACCGGTATAAATAATTTTTCCAACTCCCTCCGCACCGATCAGATCGCGGTGGCGCGCAACCAGTTTGCGGATGGAATCAACCAGTTCTGAACCGCAGCATGTCGAACAAGGAATTTCGAATTTCGAAGTATCTCCTTCCCTCTGCTGTTCAACATTCCTTATTCGATATTCGAAATTCAGGCTGTCTTGAAGCAATCCGTTCGCATAGAGCGCGAGTTCGGTTTCGCCGCCGGAGGAAAAAATAATCAGCTGCGACGCGGATTCGGGCGGCGAAACGAGCAGTGCGCTGAGCGGAATGACTTCGTCCACCGGAATACCGGCGGCGCGGAACGGCGCAAGCAGTGCCGTAATTTCAGACGCGCGCGCCGCAAGCAGATTCACACCAATCTGTTTGCCGTCCGGCGCCGGTGCGAATGCAAACGAAATCCGACGGTCATTTTCCGGCAGCGGCACATGACGCGCCGCTTCAAACTGCAACATCTGCGCAAGATCGTTGCGCACCGCCGCCGGATAAAACAGTGTACACTGCATTACGAGCGAGCGCGGCGGACAAACCAGCACGCGCGCCGGAATTTTTCCAGCGGTGCAGATTTTTTCCGCCAGCAGTTCCGGTGCTTCCGCGCGCGGAAACCGTTCCGCCATTTTCACCGCCGGTCCGAGCAGCGACTGTTCAATCCAAACCGCATCAACCGTTTTATTTTGAATCACGAGCGTTAAACTGGATGTTTTAAAGTTCATTCATTTCCTCCGGCTCAGTTTCGGCAAGCACTGCGTCAAGCAGTTCACCGGCGGCATTTATGTTTAATTCTTCGGCGGTGTAATTTTTTCCGTCGGCGGAAAGTATCAGCTTCATGAGAACGGTGTAACGCATCGCACCGACGTCTTGAAAACCATCGGCGACGAGATAAAGAAAATCCGGCAGCACCGCGACTTTGGTAAAAACGCTTTCTTCCTTTTCAATCAAATGCGAATCGTCCGCCGGCAGTGCGCCGGCGAGAATGTAGCGCTGCGCCGCTTCCACCGCCGCGCTGTTATCGCCGATAAACCGCCGGAAAATTCCGCCGCCGGTCAGCAAACCGTTTTCTACCGCCGCCGGCATTCCATAACCGTACAAAATTTCCGGCGACATTCCGTTCACCAGCAGAAGTTCTTCCACCGTTTCAAAATCACCGTTGCGGCAATGACGCGGCGGTTCGAAGCTCTGATAAAATTCTTCTTCGGCGCCGTACTCGCGCGCGTTATCGTCCGCATCGCGCCAGTCGAGAATTGCATCCACCAGCGCCGACCGCTCCGGGCTGTCGTCCATGTTGCACGCAACTTCAAACAGACGGTGCCACTGCGTGGCAGTGAGATCGTTCACATCCAGCGCAAACGGTTTGATGATGAAACGGTACGCAAACTGTCCGCGACCCAGCGGAACACCGGCGCGGTAAAACATCAGTTCTTCAATTTCAGTTTCATAAAAACTGTCATCCATCACAAAAAAAGAATTTCCGGCGGCGTCTGCATAGAGCGATGCATTCGTGCGCGCTAATTCAATCTGCGCCGCCGCCAGCGCGCTGAAGGCAAGCTGACGGTTTTGCGCATCGTCATAAAATCCGTTCGACGCGCGCAACTCGCCGCGCAGTTCGCGCCCGAATCCGGCAATCAGCAGCGCCAGAATTGCCACCGCCGCCAGTACAATCAGCAGTGCCGAACCGGAACGTGAATCAATGTAGGATAGGCTTCCAGCCTGTCTACGTTTGCCGGATTGTGGGGCAGACATTCCTGTCTGCCCGTTTTGAGCAGACAGGAATGTCTGCCCCACATTTGCCGCTCCGGCGTGAACAGGCTGGAAGCCTGTCCTACTTTGGAAAAAACATCTCACAAAATTTTTCCTTTCACGGCATAATTAAATCTAAAAATTTCCGGCGCACCGTTCGGCAGTTGAATTTTGAGTTCAATAAAATCCGGCACAGCGAGTGCATAATTACCGGCGATTTCGTCCGGCTCCATTTCCACCGGCTCGCCGGATTCTTCGTTGTAAATCCAGTAACTGAAATTCAGCGCCGTGGCGGTGCGAATTAAATCTGCTTCCAGCACCGGCAGACGTTCATCCACTGTACCGGAAATTCCCTTCCAGTCGCAGTCGTCGCCGACCGGATTATCAACCTCGCACAAAAATGAAACATCGCGGAGTTTTAATTCGAACAGTTCACTGGTTTCGTTCTGCGAAATATTGAGCGTAATCCAGTGCAAATATCCGTCGCGCTCCGGTTTTAAAAACGGGCGCGGCAGACAGAACCCGAGCGACTGCATTTCGCCGCGAAAACGAATCGTGCCCTCTTCAACATCGTATTCGTTTGTTTCCGACAGCAACCGCTGTTCCTGCATAGACAGCGTAACGCTTTCCGCAGCGCGCAGTGCATCGCCGAGCATTGATTCGAGCGCGCGCAGCCGCATTGTATCGGCAACCGACTTCTGCGCCTGAACCACCGAATCCATCGCATTGCGCACAATGCCGGTTAACGCCGCCGCCAGAATTCCGAACACCGTTAATGCAACAAGTAACTCAACGAGGGTAAACCCTCGTTGCAGTTCAGAGTTCACAGTTTTTAAAAAACCCTGAACGTTGAACTCTGAACGTCGAACTCTCATTCTTCTATCTCAAAAACCTTAAACCCGCTCATCTGAACTTTTCCGCCGTCCCACGTCACTGTGATGTTCAACTGCGCCGGAGTTCCGGCGGCAAATTCAATTCCCGGCCATTCGTCAAATCCTTCGGTTGTAATTCCGGCAGTCCACGCAAAACCGTTTTCGTCACCGGAAATTTCATCCTCAGAAAATTCCGGTGCGCGACGCAGTGAATCCATTTCGCGCGTCGCGATGCGAACGGCCTGCGCATGATCTTTTATAAACGTCACATTTTTCAGATGACTGCCGAGCGCCGTTAAAATTCCGCCGGCGGCAATTCCTAAAATGGTTAACGCAATTAACACCTCTAATAATGAAAAACCGGTACGCAACGTAGAACAACCGTCACCTGTCCGCCATAGCTTTAGCGCCGGTGGACGGTTGTTTTGCAAGCGTCCACCTTCGCCGAGGCTTCGGCGAACAGGTGACGCTTGCTCTGCTTTTTCTGTTCCACTTTTTTTCATTATAAAATTTCCGGCGCGCCGGTGAGCGCGTCGCAGGTCAGTTCAATGGTTATGTTTTCGCGGGAAAGCCGGATGCCGCTGCCGGCGGTGCTGCCGAGCGGTGTAAAGCTGAGTAACGGCGCGCCGGTTTCGGATGTGGGGCGGAATTGCCACTCCCGCTGGTCGCTGCTTTCGCCAGCGAAAGCCTCTCTTCGAGTCCTGTCTGCCCTTTCCGATATTTGCGCAGACAGGAATGTCTGCGCCGCAAGTTGTTCAATGGTGGTGCCCTCTGAAAAAATACATACGCGGAAAAAACGATTGGTGGCCGGTTCAAATTCCGGCGCGCGACCGGAATTAAAAAATTGTGCGTCGGTAATTTTCAGTTCGCGTGCGTATGCCGATTCCACTGCATAAACGGTGCGCGCCGGAATATCGGCATACACATCGACCTGCGTTTTTTGTTTCACCGCCGCCGCGCGCGCGTCTTTTAATAATTCCGTTAATCCGCGCGTCTCTTTTTTCAGTGCGTTTTGCGGCAAATCAAATCCGGAGAATGATGATACCGCCACGAACGACAGTATTGAAATTATTCCTAACATCACCAAAAGTTCAATTAATGTGAAGCCGTTTTTCGGTTCAGAGTTCACAGTTCGGAGTTCACGGTTTTTTACTGCCGATGCACAATTGCACAGCAAACTCTGAACCCTGAACCCTGAACGCTGAACTCTCATTATTCCTCATCCAGATTTGATAAATCGGCGTTATATTTTTCGCCGCCTTCAACACCGTCGGCGCCGTAGGAAATAATTTCAAACGGTTCATTGCCGGAACCGGGGACGATGAAAATATAATCGTTGCCCCAGCCGTCGCGCAGTGCGCGGCGCTTCGTCAGATATTTGCCGGCCCAGCGGTCTTCGAGTCCGTCGGGACAATCGTACAGAGCACCGAGTCCTTCTTCCGGCGACGGATAACGGCCGATGTCCAGACGAAACCGTTCGAGTGCGTTTTCGAGCGCGGTGAATGATGTTCGCGTTGCTTTGACTTTGGCTTTGTCTTCTTCGCCGCTGAAATTCTGCACCGCAATTGTTCCGATAATCATCAGAATTACCAGCACAACGAGCAGTTCGACTAAGGTGAAACCTGCATTTGAGCGTTTTCTTTTTTTCATATTTCTTCCTCTTTATTCCGTATTGCGTACTGCGTATTCCTCGCCAAGATACGCAAATACGTAATACGAAATATTTTCTATCCTCCCGTACTCATCATCATAATTCCCTGCAGCGTTGCGACAACAATCACGCCGACAACAATTCCCATGACGATGATAAAAAACGGTTCGATGACGGTGACGACGCGCGACGTGGTGGCGTCAACTTTTTCTTCGTAGCGGTCGGCGACTTTGTTGAGCATGAATTGCAGTTCGCCGGATTCTTCGCCCATTGTGATCATGCGCGCTGCGAGTTCCGGAAATTCTTTGTTCTGCTGCAGAAATGTTCCCATCGGCTGACCGGACTGCACGCGCACATAAACTTCTTTCATTAAATTCCGCAACGCCGCGTTGTTGAGTGTGCCGCCGGTAATTGAGAGCGCCGAGAGAATCGGAACCTGTCCGTCGAGCAGCGAGCTCATCATCCGGCAGAAGCGGCTTGTTTCCGCCTGTGCGATGAGCGTACCGAACAGCGGAATTTTCAGCACGGCGCGCCCGAATGCGATTTCGCCGTCTTCGGTGCGCGTTTTCATTTTATGCCGGAAAAACAGCAGCGCGATGAGCGCCGGAAAAATCCACCAGTAACGCTGGAAAAAGCGGCTGGCGGAAATTACGCCGGCGGTCAGCGCCGGCAGAAGCTGTTCGTTTTCTTCCAGCATTTCTGCAAAACTCGGCACCACAAAAAACATCATGATGGCGATGACGATGATGCCCATGACGACGAGCAGCGACGGATAAATCAGCGCGCCGGTTACTTTACTGCGCAGTTTCATCCGGCGTTCAAGCAGTTCGGCAATGCGCCGCATAATCAAATCCAGCGAGCCGGACATTTCGCCGCCGCGCACCATGTTGACATAAAACCGGTTGAACACCTGCGGCTGACGCGCCAGCGCATCGGCGAACGACGCACCGCCGTTCACATCCTGCCACACTGCGGTGAGAACTTCTTTGAAACGCGGATGCGTACAAAGTTCCGCCTGCGTTTTCAACGCCTGTTCGAGCGGAACTTTCGCGTCGAGCAGCGCCGATGTTTCGGTTGAAAAATCGACAAGCTGCTGCTGCTTAATCCGTTTTGTTAATGACAGCGCCGGCGAACCGTTCACGCCCTGCTCGCCGGCGCCGGTGAGGCTCAACACAATCCAGCCGTTTTTCTGTAACGACTGCAGCGCCTGCGCTTTGCCCGGTGCTTCGAGCGCGCCGTTGCGCGGCGTTCCATCGGCAGTTACAGCTCTGTATGAATAGCGGTTCATTTTTAAAAATTCGAAATTCGAAATTCGAAGCACGAAACAAATGTTAATTTTAAAAATTCAAAATAAAAAACCGGTGGAATGTTTTTAATTTGAAGTTTGTTTCGAATTTCGAGCTGCGGATTTCGTGCTTTCATTTTTATCCCCATCTCGTTACGCGCCGGATTTCTTCAACGGTGCTGTCGCCAGCGATAATGGCGTCCCAGCCGCATTCGCGCAGCAGCCGCGTACCGCTGGCGCGCGCAAGCTGACGAAGCGGCGCGGCTTCGGCGCTGCACTGAATAAGCGCTCGCATTTCTTCGTCGACCACGAGCAGTTCATAAAGTCCCATGCGGCCGTAAAAGCCGGTGCCGTCGCAATGCTCGCAACCGCGTCCGTGATAGAGTGTGTATTCGCGTTCGCGCGCTTCCGGAAAATCGGCGAGGTGCGACCCTTCGATCGTGTTCGGCTCTTTGCATTGCGAACAGATCCGGCGGCAAAGCCGCTGCGCGAGCACACCGCTCAGCGCCGATGCGATGAGATAATTTGCCACGCCCATTTCTGAAAGGCGCGCAATACTGCCGGCGGCATCATTTGTGTGCAGCGTACTCAAAACCATGTGACCGGTGAGCGACGCCTGGATGGCAACGTCCGCTGTTTCACTGTCTCGAATTTCGCCGACCATAATAATATCGGGGTCTTGACGGACAATCGAACGCAGCCCGTTTGCAAACGTCATGCCGGTTTTCGGATTCATTTGAATCTGATTGATCGCCGGCAACCGGATTTCCACCGGATCTTCAATCGTAATAATTTTTACTTTCTCACTGTTCAGATGTGTAAGTGCGGTGTGCAGCGTGGTTGTTTTTCCGCTGCCGGTCGGGCCGGTAACCAGAATAAAACCCTGCGGGTCTTCGATCATTTTTTTGAAAAGCTGCTGCTCGCGCGCCGGCATTCCGAGGCGGTCGAATTTCAGTTCAACCTGCTGCTGATTAAGCAGACGAATAACGACGTTCTCGCCGTAAATGGTCGGCGTGGTTGCAACGCGCATATCCAAATCGTGGCCTTGAATATTCATTTTAATGCGGCCGTCCTGCGGAATGCGGTGTTCGGCAATATCAAGCCGGGCGAGCAGTTTCAACCGCGACACGACGGCGGCGTGATGTTTTTTGTCGATCTGTTCTGCTTCGTACAAAGCGCCGTCGACGCGATAGCGAACGCGCAAACGGTGTTCGCCGATTTCCACATGAATGTCGGATGCGCGCCGTTTGACAGCCTGCGTGATAATCAGATTCACCATCCGCACCACCGGCGCTTCGAGTGCGAGGTCGCGCAAATGCTCCTCTTCGTCGCTCCAGTCGCCGGCCTCAAAAACGCTGGCGTCTTTCATTACAGTGCTGAGATTATTCTCGGCGAAGCCGCCGGTTGTTGCGAGCGCTTCATCCATCTGCGCCGGCGTTACAACGAAGAGCGGCAAATCGTGTCCGTATTGCAAACGCAGTGCATCCATCGCCGACCAATCGGCGGGATTATCGGTGATGGCGGCGGAAATCTCGTCGTTTTTATTCAACAGCAAAATCCGATGCTCAAAGAAAAATGCAAACGGCAGTTCTTCGGAAAGAAAAACATGCTTCGCCGGATTTTCAATTTCGCACACCGGCAGGTCAAACTGTTCGGCGAGCGCGACGGCGAGATCGGCACCGGAAATTTTTCCGGCGTCAATCAGCCGTTCGCCGAGCCGTTCGCCGGAACTGTTTTCCTGCTGTGCGCGCAGTGCCGCCTGAATATCGTCGCGGCTCGCGGCGCCGCGCGCAACCAGAATGTCACCGAGCAGATGGTACGCCATGATTATTCTCCTTCAGCCGCGGCAGCTTCCGGCGCCGGTTTTTTCTTCTCCGCTTTTTTGCTTTTCGCGTCCGGGACTTCGAGATTGTAGAGCCTGCGGAGTTCATCGCCGGAATTTCCGCCGATAATTTTGGCGCGGAATGAATCGGTCAGGAAATCGGTTTCT
The DNA here is from genome assembly GCA_041656295.1 of Kiritimatiellales bacterium. Lineage (NCBI taxonomy): Bacteria > Pseudomonadati > Kiritimatiellota > Kiritimatiellia > Kiritimatiellales > Kiritimatiellales bacterium. Next base: position 75,697 of record JBBADV010000011.1, read on the forward strand.
GCGCGCGAGTCGACAACGTACGGCGTGAGAATCATCAGAATTTCAGAACCTTTTTTCACCGTCGATGTGCGGCCGAACAGCCGGCCGATGAGCGGAATGCGGCACAGGAACGGAATGCCGGTGCGGATGTTCTGATCTTCACTTTGAATCAAACCGCCGAGCACGAGCGTCTGTCCGTTTTCAACCTGGAGGTTCGACGAAATTTCGCGCGTCGTGAAAATCGGCGGCGCAACCTGACTGTTGGAGTCCACCGTGATTTTATAATCCGGCGGAATCTGGCGCAGCACCTGAACCAGATTCAGCGTCACCATTTTATTGTCGTCAATCACCGGCGTCACCGTCAGCGTCATCTTCGCGTCTTTATAGGTATACGAATAATTGTCGCGCGCACTGTTGTTGCCGGAAATGCTCTTTTCCTGAATCGGCACTTCTTTACCAAACGAAACTTCCGCCTGCATTCCGTCGCGCGTCAGTACCGTCGGCGACGCGAGCACGTGCAAACGGTCGTCCGTTTCCGCCGCTTGAATAAACGCCAGTTTGTCGGAACTCGATTGCAGCAAGTATGAAAATCCGTCCGGGTTAGGTCCGGCTGAACTTGAAGGAAGATTCCAATCACGCCCATAACCAACATCTCCGCTCACCGCGAGTCCCTGCGAAACCGCCCACTCGATTCCGAGACTCATACCTTTGTCGAGCGTCACTTCAACGAGCACCGTTTCAATCAGCACCTGCCGGCGCGGGCGGTCGAGTTCGCGAATCGTGCGTTCGATATCACGATGCTGATCCGGCGTGGCATTAATGATCAGCGTGTTCGTATCTTTATCGGCGAGAATCACCGCTTCTTCATCCATTTCCGGCGACGCCGACGTTGCGCTTGTTGAACGCTGCGCCGTCTGATTTTGATTTCCGGCGCTCTGTGTTTGGCCGCCGGCAGTTTGCGTGCGCTGCTGTTGTGTTTGTGCCGCAGACTGCTGCTGGCGGCTCACCGCCGCCGCGCTGCTCTGCTGCGCGCGGCGCTGCGCCTGTGTCTGCCGGTACAGCGTCGAATACAGTGAATCCAGCGTTTTACCGATTACGTCGGCGTCGATCACCTGCAAACGGTAAACGCGCGTGCTGCGTTCGTTCGTATCGTCCATCTGATCGAGCAAATGAATCCAGCGCTCAACATCTTCCGCTAAGCCTTCCGGCACATTATGCGCAACAATCACATTCAAACGCGGCACGGATGTAAACCGCACCGGCGTGCCGTCGCCGCCGGTGCGGCCGGTGAATATCGACGTCAGTTCGCGCACGAGATCATCCGACGAAGCTAACTGCAGCGCGTACGGTTTCATCATGCCCGGCGGAAAATCAATCAGCTTCACCAGCGCTTCCATCTGTGTTAAAAACTGCTGCGTGCCGAGCACCAGCACCATGCGTGAACCGCGCATCGCAAACACGCGCGGCGGACGTCCGCCGACCGTATTCAAAAACTGCTCCGCCTGCGACGCGTCAATATATTTCAATTTAATCACACCGATCACCGGCTTGCCGTCCGCGTGCTTTTCATCGGTGAACGATTCGACCACCGGACGAATATCCGACGGCGAAAAAACCCAGACGCGGCCGCGCTGTACGCGCTGCACTCCGGCGGTTTCCAGAATGGCGTCAAACAGTTCGAGTTTATCTTCGTTATTCCACGCCGTCACATCGCCGGCGCGCACGCTCACTTCCTGCGATACATTCACCGATGGCGAAATCACAAACTCCATGCCGAGGTCGCGGCTGAGCACTTCAATACAATCCTTCAACGTCACGTTTTCCCAGTTCACCGCCGCACTCGCCGGATTCAGTACCGGCGGACGCGTTGTTTGCAGTTCGCCGCCTTCCACTGTACGCTGACTTGCCACCGCCGCCGGATCGCGTGCAACCGCACCGCCGCCGCCGCCCTGCTGCTGCCGCTGCATCATTGCTTCACGAAAACGCTGCTGCTGTTCCGGCGTCATATTCTGAAAATCCGGCCGTCCGCCGAAACCCTGTCTTTGACTTTGTCCCTGTCCCGGTGCCGGCTGACGCGCCGGAAAATCCTGAGAAAACAAAATCGTGCCGGAAAATACCGCCGCCGCCACCAGCGCCCATTGCCGAAATTTCATATTGAACCCTTCGTTAAAAAATCCACGCCAACGGGAAACGAACGCAAAAGCACCGGAATTTATTGTACAAAAAGAAAACTTTTTTCCGGCGGAGAAAGTGGAAACGGCATTCCTGCCGCCGGCCGGAGGCTGGAAGCCTCCTCCACTTTATGCGGTCGAAGACAGAATATCACGGATTTAGAGCGTATTAAGAAAAATTATAGCCACAAAAACACAGTTGCTTGCCTGTCCACGACGGAGCGGCAAATGTGGCGCAGGCATTCCTGCCTGCGCAGGGCAGACAAGAATGTCTGCCCCACAACGATGCATGCGCGGACAGGCTGGATTCGAAGAGTAGCTTTCTGAAAGAAAGCAGTGAAAACGGCAAACACACCGGATACACGGATTTTTTTACAAAAAGGCAATGAAGCGCTGCATTCGTGTTCATGCGTGGTTTATCAATCATTCGGCCCATAATTATTTTGCGATTTTTGCGCGTTTTTGCGGTTATACATTAATTTAAAATGCTCTAATGTCGCGAATGCGAAGTTTCACGGCGTTCAGATCAGCTCCGACAGAAACTGTGATAAAATAAGAATTCCGAAGTTACCCGGAGGTATCTCTACCGCAATCAAAAAATATCTGTCTAAAAAAGTGTACTGCTTATGACTAGTTTTTCCCATTGGTTCTTTTGGGCCGTACTTCATAATAACGTTACTGTTTCAGACGATATAATTATTTAATGATAATAATAAGGAGTCAGGGCATGTGCATGGGAATGAGTATTAAAAAATGTGTTTTATCGGTTGTTTCAGGACTGTTTTGCTGCGGCGCAGTTCAGGCGCTGGGCATAGAGATCGGAGCAAGGGCGTCGGCACCGGTGCCGGAAAAAAATTTCCCGCCGACGCTTTCATTCTACGCCTCGTTCGATGATGGGCTGGATGCCGAATTTTCCCGCTCGGAAGGCGGCGCCGGCGGCTATAACGCAGAAGTTGCTCCCGGCGGAATTACCAACGGCGCGATGACCATCGTCAGCAAAGGCGGTCATTTGAGTTTTCGCGGCGACCACAATGTGAACACCGAAAACGGAACCATCACATTCTGGTGCAAAGGTTCGGCGATTGCCGGCGCAGAGGGCGATGCCTGGCTGTGGCAGGTGCGCACCACCGGCAATCATTTCATCGGCATTCGCCGGAACGGCAGTGCCCTTGCACTGGTATTCTCCAGCTATCAGGGAACAAAGCCGAACTATCCGGACATCTCAATTCTGAACTGGGACAAAGGGGCATTCAATGCCGATGTCTGGTATCGTATCACGGCATCATGGGATGCCCAGCTGGATAAAGGCTGGCTGGATGTAAACGGACAGATGGTGGAAGGCACCTTTAATATGCCGGATCATCCCGGTGCGGCGCTGATCTTCTACGTTGGCGGCGGTGCAGCCGGACGACAGGTTACCGGCGGGTTGCTGAATGAGGACAACCGCTTTGATGAAATTGCCATCTATGACCGCAGTCTGAAAAATCTCTACGAAAACAACAGCCTTTCGGAAGATGAGGCAGACTTAATCCGATGGGTGGAAGCCGGTGTCCGCAACAACCTGCGTGAGATAGCAAAACTGCAGAATCTCGGCGGCTGGATGCCCGTATATACGTGGCCGTCATGCATCGGCGCGACATCGCAGGGCCGCGACCAGGTGGTTAACCGCGATCTGATCAGCCTGAATAAACAGATCGGAACGTCGCGCGTCGCCGGACAGTTCCTCTACGCCTACGATGTCCTGCGTGATCCGGTTTATCTCGACATCGCCATCAAAACCGGCGAAATGCTGATCGACGCACAGTTTACAGACGAATATGAAGGACATAATGGCGGCTACTGGGTCAGCGACTATATCGTCACCCCGCGCGGCGTAGAACGTGCGCCGGGCGCCGGCGTACTGCTGCAGGACGGGGTTCAAAGCGATCAGCTCGGACTCCTGATGGCGCTCTATAAAGTCACCGGCGATATCCGCTATAAAAATGCCGCCGTCAAAAACGGTGAATTCTTCATGGACTATCAGAATCCGGACGGAAGCTGGTCGTCCGCTGTTGATCTGGAGAACGGCATCGGCATCACTACGCGCAGAGACCCGCAAGGCGGCGAAATTAATGATAATGCAATGAATTTTGCCATGGACGTCATGCTCTCTCTGTGGCACTTCTCCAATGAGCCGCGTTTTATGGAAGCCTATAAAAAGGCCGCCGACTGGTTTGTGGACGCGCTGATTGAGAACGAACACGTTTGCGGCTGGGCGCTGCAGTACGACAATCAAAAAAATCCGGTCTGGGCGCGCGACTTCGAGCCGCCGGCACTCTCATACGATGCCATCCCGATGGCTGCCAAAGCGCTGATTGAGGCTTACCGGCTTTCCGGCGACGACCGTTATCTTGAACCGATCCGCAAAACCTCGACCTGGCTCAAGACAACTTTCCCAGATGGAAAGATGTATTATTATTACGACATTGCAAGCGGACGGCCGCTTACCGCCTATAAGAATCAGATTTATTTTCTGGATGATCCGGAGCAAATGGCACTGGCACAAACTTTCCCCATATCTGCCGCGATGACCGCAATCCACGACTGCCCCGACCTGGACAGCATGCTCGCTAAAGCCAATACCGCCGGTATTGATAACGACTCGGCCATCTCAACCGGCAACCTGAAAACACAGGCAATCTCCTCATTAAGCCGGCAGAGTGAAGACGGCATGTGGTTATACATCGTCGGCAGCGGAAATTATGTTTTTGGCAATGGTTTTGCCGCATACAGAATCCTGCTGCTCAGATACCTGGCGTATATTGAGCGCATCGATCCGCGCGTGCCGGCAGAACTCCGCCACCTTGGCGGCGACGGCGATCTGCTCAAAATGGCGGCGCCCGGCAACTGGTATGATGTACAATGGCCGACGGAATAATGGAAGGTTTGTCAGGATAACAGGCAGACCGGTTTTTAGATAAATTTCTTTGGCTCCCTGGCGGTGAACCCTTCTCCCCGTGTTACATCGTTACGCGTAGAATTTTCCAGCGCAAAGCCTCTGAAGTATACGGTAAACCGGGAACCGTGCGCCGCCAGCCGTACGGATGAAAAATAAGGATGGTTGACACGAACGCTCCGCTGTTTCTGCGTCGAAGCAGATCAAACAACCGCTTTATGCTTCATTTTCTTCGGTAACGCGAAGGATTTCTTCGACGGTAGTAACGCCGTTGAGCACTTTATTCCAGCCGTCTTCGCGCAGGGTACGGAGTCCATGAGCGCGTGCAGCTTTCATGATTTCACTGGCGGGCGCGCGATCGATAATGAGCGGGCGGATATGATCGGTGATGACGAGAATTTCGTAAATCCCGGTACGGCCTTTAAAACCGGAGCCGCGGCATTCATCGCAGCCTGCCGGTTCATAAATTTTATGATCGACAAGCTTTTCCACCGGAAATCCTTCACAATGCAAAATTTCTTTTTTGAGTTCGTCAACGTCCACCGGCACACGGCAGTTCGGACACAGACGCCGGACGAGGCGCTGCGCAATGATGCCCTCAACGGAGGATGAAATCAAAAACGGCTCGATGCCCATATCAATCAGACGGTTGATGCTGGAGGCGGAGTCGTTCGTATGCAGTGTACTGAATACTAAATGTCCGGTAAGTGCGGCACGAATGGCAATGTCCGCCGTTTCACCGTCGCGAATTTCGCCGACCATAATGACGTCGGGGTCCTGCCGCAAAAATGTGCGCAGTGTACTGGCAAACGTGAGTCCGATTTCGGGGCGCATCTGAACCTGATTCACGCCGGCCATTTCGTATTCAATTGGATCTTCAGCGGACATGATACGTTTATCGATGGAGTTAATTGTGTGCAGCCACGCATACAGCGAAGTTGATTTGCCGGAGCCGGTTGGACCCGTACATAGCAGAATGCCGTGCGGGCGAGTGATCATTTTTTTCAGCACCGTTTCGTCGCCCGGATCGAGGCCGAGCTGCTCCATGGTGATTACGCGGCTGCCGCGCAGCAATAAACGTAAGCTGACACTTTCACCGTACACGGTGGGTATAGTGGAAACACGCACGTCAATATCTTCGCTCTGAATACGCAAGCTGATGCGTCCGTCCTGCGGCAGACGTTTTTCGGCGATATCCATGTTCGACATAACTTTGATACGCGAAATAATAGCGGACTGAAAACGCTTCAACGCCGGCGGCAGCGGGGTTTGATGCAGTACACCGTCGATGCGGTAACGGATGCGCAGATCGGTTTCCATCGGTTCAATATGAATATCGGTAGCACGGCTTTGGTGCGCTTCCCAGATAATCTGGTTTACAAATTTTACGACGGAAGCTTCCTGATCGAGCTCGCTCAGGTCCTGTTTGAAAAGTCCCTCTTCGTCAAGGTCAATGCGGTTATCATCCTGCATCATGCGATCGAGCGTTTCGGCACCGACGCCATACAGGCGTTTGGCGGCACTGGTGATATCAGCGGCAGGGCTGAGTGCCAGCCGTATGCGCTCACCGGTGACAAGGCGGACGGCATCCAGCAGTCCGGGCTGCAGCGGATTAGACGTGGCGATGCGCAGAATACTATCCTCGAAATCCACTGGAACGATATTGTAGAGGAAGACGGCTTTGGGCGGCAGTTTGGCAAGCAGTGCCGGATTAATTTCCGCCGCCGCCAGGCGGATGAACGGCAGATTCATAACCTGCGCCAGCCTTTCAAGAAACAGCTCTTCGCGTATGCCGGTTTTTTCAACGGCGGTTTCCGTCAGCCCGTTATTGGCTTCAGCCATTACACCAAGAACAGCCTGTATCTGCTCCGGTGAAAAAAGTTCTGTTTGCTGAAGCATTCCGGCGAGCTGGCTGTTTTGCATGGTAACTCCTTTTTTTACCGCGAATGCATGCGAACGGGCGCGAATAAAACCTGAGTTTCACTTGTTCTATACTATTTAAACGCCTCAATCCTGATGCCTGTGGCCCAAAATCTTCCAGGTTATCGCGCAATTCCTATTTTAGACGAACGGATAAACTGAATTAAATATTGCATCTCCGGCAGTTGCGGCAGTTCTTTCTCCATGCGTTCCAACGCAACCGGCAGCGGATCGTTCTGCCGGTAGAGAATGCGGTAGGCTTCTTTGATGCCCGCGCGCGCTTCCTCGGAAACGCCACGGCGTTCCATGCCGATTTTGTTAAAACCGCGCACACCCCCGTCCTGTCCATCAGCAATCATAAACGGCGGAATATCTTTGATGAGTTTCGACATGGCACCGATAAATGCCATTTTCCCAATGCGCCGGAATTGAACGATGCCGACAAGCCCCTCAATGGTTACAAAATCTTCAACCGTTACATCGCCGGCAAGTTGAGCACCGTTGGCGATGATCACATGATTGCCGACGCTGCACGCATGCGCAACGTGCGCGTAGGCCATGATCAGACAGTTGGAGCCGATGTGCGTCATTTCACCGTCATGCGTTCCGGCGTTAATTGTGACGCATTCACGGATCACAGTTTTATCACCGACAATCACGCCCGGCGCACCGCCTTTATATTTTAAGTCCTGCGTTTTCCCGCCGACGCGCGCGAACGGATGAATAACACATTCGCTGCCAACCGTTGTATAGCCGTCAACCACTGCGTGCGAAATCAGCTCCGCACCGGCGCCGATATTTGCATTCGGCCCGACCACACAATACGGTCCGATTTTTACACCTTCGCCAATCACTGCTTTTGAATCGACAACGGCGGTTGGATGGATCTGACTCATAGAAGTTATCCTGCAGAGCTGAACATCAGATCGGCTTCTGAAACTAAAGTATCGCCGACATAGGCTTTGGCACGGACCTTGGACAGGCGCGGTTTAGCATTCAGCACCTCTATTTCCATCCGCAACTGATCGCCGGGAACCACCGGCCGCCGGAAACGCGCGTTATCAATTGCAGCAAAATAAAAGATTTTGCCCGAGTCGTTAAAGAGTTTAGCCATGATTACACCGGAAACCTGCGCCATCGCTTCCATCTGTAAAACGCCCGGCATCACCGGATGCCCGTCAAAATGCCCCTGAAAAAATCCCTCGTTAAACGTCAGGTTTTTAATGCCAATAATCCGGCGGTTTTCAACATCACACTCAATAATGCGGTCTACTAACAGCATTGGATAACGATGCGGCAGGATTTTGAGAATTTCATTAACTTCAATCACTGACATATCTAAAAACTCCTTTTTCTTTCAGGCTCAAATGAACGGTTAGTATCTTTGAAACCGAAAAACAATTCAACCTTAAACCGTACTGAGGGATTGCGGTTTTTAATTATGGATTAAAATTTCAGATCCGCTTTTTTGAGACGGAGCGACAGTTCGTTTAGCACGCGGTCTTCGTCGGCAGTGTGCGCAGCTTCAAAAACAGCACCGAAGCGGAGATACGGTCCGGTTTCGTCCCACGGCACAGTGGAAATCCCGGAGTTCTCGATCAGAAAGAGCGACGCTTCTTCAGCGTTTTTGAATTCGATGTTGCCGGCGCCCCGCGGTGCCTCGACGTACAGATAAAACGTTCCGCCAGGCATGGAGGCGTTAAAGCCGGCGTCTTTAAGCACGTCGACCATTTTACGCAGCCGGCGCTCATAATGCCGGCGGATGTCTCCGGCAATCAATGAATCCGCAATTCCGGCACAGGCTGCGAGCTGAATAGCTTTAAACTGTCCGCTGTCGCAATTATCTTTAATCATCGCCAGCGCATCCACCGCCCAGGCAGCGCCGCAGAAAAATGCAAGCCGCCAACCGGTCATATTATATGCCTTGCTCATGGAATGCAGTTCAAGCGCGCATTCTTTCGCGCCGGGACGCTGTAAAATAGACTTCAGCGGGCTGTCATAAACAAGCGTGGAATACGGTGCATCCTGTACAATCAGAATATTATGTTTTTTTGCAAACGCAATCAGCTCATCGAAAAACTCATCGGTTGCCACAGCACCGGTGGGATTATTCGGATAGTTGACATAGAACAGTTTGCATTTATCAGCCAGTGCCGGATCAATATTTTTTAAATCCGGCAGAAAGTTGTTTTCTTTGAGCAGCGGCAGATCAACAACGTTTCCGCCGAGATATTTGGTGTGTGTTGCCATCACCGGATAACCGGGCACGGTCTGGAAAATCACATCGCCGGGATTTACGAAGGCGAGCGGCAGCATGGCGAGCGCCGGTTTTGTGCCGATGCTGTGATTGATTTCGCTTACCGGATCAAGTTCCACTCCGAAAAATTCGCGCATATATTGCGCGGCAGCCTGTTTAAATTCGGGAATGCCGTTGTCGGCATACCCGCGGTTGGACGGTTTATCGACTTCAATTTTTAACGTATCGCGAATCACCGGTGGTGCCATGCGGTCGGGTTCGCCGACGCCGAAATCAAGAATTTCAAGTTCAGGGTGTTCTTTGCGTGCTTTGGCTTTGGCGCGTTTGATTTTTTCAAATTTGTAAATCGCGGTGGATTTGCCGTAATTTTCCCCGCCGATGCGGTCAGCAAAAAGCTTTTGTGCGTTCATGTACTGTATCCTTTTGTTAGTCGTTAAATTCCTTCCAGGTTTCCTTGATTCGCCGGATCGTCAGACGGAATTATCCGGTCGAGCTCTTTTTCCAGTGTTTCGATGGAAAATTTAAGAAGCGGGATTGATGCAGCAGTGTTCATCAACACGCCGTGTTCTACACTCACGTTCTCGCGAAAAAAACCGATCACAATCCGTTCATTACGAAAATCCGCGGTCAGGAAAACCAGGTCCATCACGCGACCGGCATTGCCGAAATGTTCTTTGGAGAAGACGTATTGGATGTGCCGCGCATATTCACCGTGAATTGAGAGCGTAGCGTCATTCCCTGAATGAGTGAAGCCCCTTTCCGCCAGCACTTTTTTTATATTTTTTTTGAACAGCATCGCCTCCTCCTTTCTGCATCGGAAACGTGTTTATAAAGAACCGGCGCACAGTTTAAAAGCAGATTGCAGCTTTTTCCGCTCGTCTGACCGCACGCCTTCTGTCAGCAGGATATGCGCTGCGATAAATTTCTCCTTAAATTTTTCAATCACGGCACTCAAACTGCTTGATAGACTATCGTCATACGGATTATCAATCTGGAACAGATCGCCGGTCATCACAATTTTTGTATCCTGTCCGACGCGTGTAATTACCGTCTTCACCTCCAGCGGGGTCAGATTTTGTGCTTTATCCACAATCATAAGCTGATTTGAAATGTTGCGCCCGCGAATAAAATTTTTGATCCATTGCACTGTATAAAAATTTCAGCGTAACTGAAACTAACAGAATACACTGAACGCATAAAAATTAATCAAACAAATCCATATAAAATTTTTGCCAGGTTTTTTGCATTGACCCTTTTGGGCAAAAGCTCACAATGCGCGATTTATTTTTGACCCGGAGTGAATCATGAATCTCAAAAAGATTCTTACAAAAGAGTGTATTCTGCCGGACTTGAAAGCCGACACGAAGAACGGTGTAATCGAAGAGATAGTTACCGCGCTGGCAAATGCCGGAAAGTTCACCGACAAGGATGCCGCGCTTGAAGCGATTCTCGCCCGCGAAGCGAAAATGTCTACCGGCATGCAGAACGGCATTGCTATTCCGCACGGAAGAACTGACGCCGTGACACAACTCGTCGCCGCTGTCGGAATTCACCGTGCCGGTGTTGACTTTACCTCGCTGGATGGAACCCCGGCGCATATTTTTGTGATAACACTCTCGCCGAAAAGCCGCACCGGACCACATATCCAGTTTCTTGCCGAAATCAGCAAACTGCTTTGCAAACCGGAATTGCGGGAAAAATTACAGAAAGCAGCGACTGCCGAAGAAATTTTAAGCATTTTAACCGCGTAGGAAAATATCATGGATACAGCTCCGTACGTTGCCGAAACTCTCAACACTGTTATTCAGACAGCACAGCACACAGTGGAGGCTCGTTCATACACCGAAATTATGACGCTGCTGGTTTTGCAGCTCGCTTTGATTATTATTGCAGCGCGGTTCGGTAACTTTCTTTTTCAGCGTTTTCTAAAAATGCCGGGGGTACTGGGAGAACTCGCCGCCGGTATGCTGATCGGCCCGTATGCGTTCGGTTCAAAAATTATTCTGCCGCAGCTTGGCCCCATGTTTGTTGCCGGTTCCGGCGGACTGCCGGTATCCACCGAACTGTACGCCATCGCAACCATCGCCTCGATTGTACTGCTCTTTTTGTCCGGACTTGAGACCGATCTAAAAACGTTTCTGCGGTATTCCGTCACCGGTTCAATTGTCGGCATCGGCGGACTGCTGGTTGCATTCGTTTTCGGTGATCTGTGCGCAGTGTGGTTCGGCCTGGCTCCGTCGTTCATGCACCCCACCGCCCTCTTCCTCGGAACAATTTCCACTGCGACATCCGTCGGCATCACGGCGCGCATTCTGGCGGAAAAACGGAAAATGTCATCGCCGGAGGGTGTAACCATTCTGGCCGGTGCGGTGATCGACGACGTGCTCGGCATTGTGACATTAGCCATTGTTGTCGGTATGAGCAAAGTCGCTCAAGCCGGCGGAACCATGGACTGGCTCGGAATTGGAATTATTGCCGGCAAAGCACTCGGTTTCTGGATTGTCTGTACCGCAGTCGGACTTGTCGCCGCACCGAAACTGACCGGCACATTGAAAAAACTCGGCTCACCGGAAATCATTGTTTCCATCTCACTCGGGATTGCCCTGATGCTTGCCGGACTCTCTGAAATGGCAGGACTCGCCATGATTATCGGCGCGTACATTACCGGACTTTCACTGTCGCGTACTGATGTGGTTCAGGAACTGCAAAACAGGCTGCAGGGTATATACGATATGCTCGTACCGGTTTTTTTCTGCGTGATGGGCATGCTTGTTAATTTTTCAGCCATGCGCAGCGCGCTGGTATTTGGATTAATTTATTCATTCGTTGCTATCGCGGCAAAAGTGGTGGGTTGCGGATTGCCGGCCTATTTTACCCAGTTTAATTTGCGCGGCTCACTGCGCATCGGACTCGGTATGCTGCCGCGCGGCGAAGTTGCGCTGATCGTCGCCGGAATCGGACTTTCCTCGCAGGCGATCGGACAGGATATTTTCGGCGTCGCTATTTTAATGACGATCATCACAACCATGGTTGCGCCGCCCCTGCTCGTCCGTTCATTCAACGGCAAACCCGGGTTGAAAGATTCCATCAAGATATCTAAAAGTGATGATGAAGAAGCGGCATTCACTCTTGATTTTCCGTCGGAAGATATTGCGGAATTTATGATGCAGCGTCTCGTACGCGCTTTTCAGCGTGAAGAGTTTTTCGTCAACCACCTGCATCTGGAAGGTGAAACATGGCAGGTGCGCAAGGATAATCTGGTATTCACCTTGACGCGCACCGGCAGCGTCATTAATGCCAGTGTTCCGTCCGACCAGCAGCACATCGCACGACTCATGATCCTCGAAGAACTGCTTTCACTCTCCGACCTGTTTGAAGCGTCGAAAAATATGAAAAGCCTCGACGTCATGGGTACCGAACTCGTCGGCAATCTGTTTTAAACAGCAAAAATCCGTGCGGCAATCAACGTATTATATGCCGGCTTTGATTCCCGCTTGCATACGACCCAAACCTTTCATATTATGTTGGTTTTCACTCAGCCGGAGTGGCGGAATCGGTAGACGCACTGGACTCAAAATTCAGCGGTAGCGATACTGTGAGGGTTCGAGTCCCTCCTCCGGCACCATAGACATGCAGCAGGAATATAGCTTGACCGCAAACGTGCCGGAATTACAATAATGCGCTTAATTATAAGAACTTAGATTTTTAGAGAGACCGGAGGTAGGATATGGCTGTAACAAAAAGAGATTTGGTGGTTCACATCGCAGAAGAAACCGGACTGATTCAGCAGGATGTAACTGTTGTGATTCAGAAAGCACTGGATTATATCGTCGATGCGCTCGCTGACGGCCAAACGATTGAATTCCGCAATTTCGGTGTGTTTGAAATCAGCACACGCAAATCACGCATCGGCCGCAATCCGAATAAACCGGAAAATACGGTCATCATTCCTGAACGCCGTGTGGTGAAATTCAAGCCCGGCAAAATTATGAAACAACGCGTTACCGGCATATAATCGATGGCATCAGAACAGTTCCAGCCGGTACAGGGCATGTCGGATATTGCTATGCCAGAAATCTGTCTCTGGCAGGCGGTTGAGCAGCAGGCGCGCGAAATTTTCGCACGGTACCGCTTTACAGAGGTCCGTACGCCGCTGCTCGAAAAAACCTCGCTCTATACGCACTCTCTCGGTGACACGACTGACATCGTCACCAAAGAAATGTATACGCTCAAAGATCGCGGCGGGCGTGATCTTGCCCTGCGTCCTGAAGGCACCGCCGGCACACTCCGTTACATCGTATCCGGCGGAGACGAAACCGCCGGCGCACGCATTTTTTATATGGGTCCGATGTTCCGGTGCGAACGCCCGCAGGCCGGCCGCAAACGCCAGTTTCATCAAATCGGTGTGGAGGCTGTCGGCACACCGAATCCGCTCGCTGATGCCGAAGTGATCGCACTGCAGGTCGATCTGCTGACGGCATGGGGACTCAAGGGCGCATCTATCCGTTTAAATACAATCGGACTGCCGGAGGATCGCGCTGCGATTCTTTCCGGACTGCGCGATGCTATCCGCCCGCGTTTGCACGAACTGCCGGAAGAGGCACGGCAGCGTTTTGAAACTAATGTACTCCGACTGCTCGATTCAAAAGATGAGGTGGTACGCAACATCATTAAAGACATTCCGCCGGTGACCGAGTTTATGTGCGCCGCATCGCGCGACTATCTCAACGCTGTCGTCGAAACACTGCGCACACTCGAAGTGAACGTTTCCGTCGACCCGTCGCTCGTGCGCGGACTCGACTATTACGTCCACACCGTGTGGGAAATTGCGCACGACGGACTCGGCGCACAGAACGCGCTCGCCGGCGGCGGACGCTACCGGCTGCAGTTTGGAAAACATGCAGTGGACGGCGTCGGCTTTGCTGTCGGCGTTGAGCGGATCATCGCCGCACTTGCCGCCACCGGAATCACGGCGGAGCAGTTTTTGCCGCCGGCGCCGGTTTTTATTGTGTCGCTCGGAGCGGCGGCACTGAAGGAAAATATGCTGCTCATGCAAACGCTGCGCCAACACGGCATCGCGTGTGAAATGGAATTAGCGGAACGCAAAGTGCAGAAACAAATGCAGCGCGCCAATAAAGCCGGCGCCCGGCACGTGATCATCCGCGGCGACAGCGAGCTGGAAAAAGAAATTTTTGTTCTGAAAAATATGGACGACGGAACCCAGCAGGAAGTAAAACTTCCGGCGCTTTTAGAACAATTGATCGTTAACCAATAATTTTTAACTGATAACTCTGAACTGAATAACCGGGAACTGAACTATGCATCCTTTTCGCACACACACTTGCGGCGAGCTTCGTAAAAAACAGGTTGGAGAAACCGTACGGCTCTCCGGCTGGGTCAACACCATTCGCGATCACGGCGGCGTTCTGTTCATCGATTTGCGCGATCATTACGGTATTACGCAAATCGTCATCAGCCCCGAAAAACCGTTCTATAAAGAGATTGAACACTGGCGCGTTGAAACGGTGCTCTGCTTCACCGGCAAAATTGTCGCGCGCGATGCCGCCGCAATCAATCCGAAACTCGCCACCGGCGAAATTGAACTGGTCGCCGACGAAATGGGCGTGCTTGGTGAGGCGGAAGTGATCCCGTTTCAGGTGAGCAAAGAAGAGGAGTGCTCCGAAGCGCTGCGGTTAAAATACCGCTTTCTCGATCTGCGCCGGAAATCGCTGCACAGCAATATCGTATTGCGCTCAAAAGTCATTTCACGCATTCGCGAGCTGATGACCGGCATGGGATTCCTTGAATACCAGACACCGATTCTCACCAGTTCTTCACCGGAGGGCGCGCGCGACTATCTCGTACCGAGCCGTGTTCATCCCGGAAAGTTTTATGCGCTGCCGCAAGCGCCGCAGCAATTCAAGCAGCTGTTAATGGTTTCCGGGTTTGACCGCTATTTCCAAATCGCACCGTGCTTCCGCGACGAAGATGCGCGCGCCGACCGCTCGCCCGGCGAATTTTATCAGCTCGATATGGAGATGAGTTTTGCGACGCAGGACGATGTGTTCGCCGTAAACGAAAAACTGCTTTCAACTGTCTTTGCAGAGTTCAGCAACAGGAAAACCGACACCGCGCCGTTCGTGCGTATTCCGTACCGCGAAGCGATGGAGAAATACGGCACCGATAAGCCCGATTTGCGCAATCCGCTCATCATTCAGGACGCGAGTGAAATTTTCTGTAACAGCGGATTCAAAGCATTCGCCGGCGCGGTGGAAAAAGGCGGCGTGGTAAAAACCATCGCCGTGAAAGGCTGCGCCGCTCAGCCGCGCAAATTTTTTGACGACATGATTACGTTTGCGCAGTCTGTCGGCTCCAAAGGGCTGGGTTATATCAGCTGGCTGAACGGTGAAGTAAAAAGTCCGATTGCCAAGTTTCTGTCCGAAGACGAGCTCGCGCAGCTGAAAGAACTCGGCGGAGTGGCTGACGGTGATACCATGTTCTTTATTGCCGATGAGTTGAAAACCGCGCAGTCCATTGGCGGAGCGGTTCGTACCGAACTTGGACTCCGGCTCGACCTGCTTGAAAAAGATGTCTTCCGGTTCTGCTGGATTGTCGACTTCCCGATGTATGAGCTCGACGATGACGGCAACGTTGCTTTCAGTCATAATCCGTTCTCCATGCCGCAGGGCGGCATGGATGCACTGCTGAATAAAGATCCGCTCGACGTGCTGGCCTATCAGTACGACATCGTTTGCAACGGCACTGAACTCTCGTCCGGCGCCGTGCGTAATCACAGTCCGGAGCTGATGATCAAAGCCTTCGAAATCGCCGGATATGGACAGGATGTTGTCGAGTCAAAATTTCCGGCGCTCTACCGCGCATTCAAATACGGTGCGCCGCCGCATGCAGGCATTGCGCCCGGCGTTGACCGCATGGTCATGCTGCTCGCCGACGAACCGAATATTCGTGAAGTTATTGCGTTCCCGATGAATCAGCGAGCCGAAGACCTGTTAATGAATGCGCCGGGCGAAGTTGAAATGAAACAGCTGCGCGAACTGCACATTAAACTCAATCTGCCGAAAAAAGCAGAAGAATAATTTGCAGAGGAGCAGTCCATGCAGTTTAGCGAGCTAATCCGTATCTCCATCAAACTGTTTCTTCTGTTAACGCCATTTTTTGTGCTGACTGTGTTTGTCGGCCTGACCGATGGAATGCCGCATATTCAGCAGCGCCGGATTGCATTACGCAGTTCGTTCACCATCTGGGCGACGTGCATTATTCTTTATTTTTTCGGAAATCAGATTTTCCGTTATCTCGGTATCACACTGCCGGCGTTTCAAATCGGCTCCGGAATTCTACTGCTGTTGAGCGGAATCGAACTCGTGCGCGGCACCGTTATGAAAAGTTTGCGGCACAGTCCGGAAGATTCCGGCGATATCACTGTAGTGCCGCTCGCGATCCCATATACCGTCGGACCGGGCACCACCGGTGCGCTGATGGTTATGGGTGCCGTGCAAAAACCGCTGACCGGCTGGCTGATTGAAATTTTCGGCATCACTGTCGCCGTATTGTTTATTGGCGCACTGCTTTATTTTTCCAACCATATTGAGCGCCTGTTAAAGCGTAAAGGCCTGGATATCCTGAGTAAGCTCACCGGACTGTTCCTGTGCGCACTGGCAACGCAGTTGATTCTTACCGGCATTAAAGTTTTTTGGGCTCAATAATTTAAATGTCAAAAATCGAGAAGCGATTTTTCGTTTGGTGGAACGCGATCTCCGAGCGCGTTTTGAACGTGCCCGGAGGTCACGTTCCACCTCTGGTTTATGTTCGTTCGTTTTAATTCAGGCGAGGAATTATAACCGTCATAATACATCCGCCGATGGTTTTATTTGTTGCTGAAATTGTGCCGCCGTGTGCCTGTATGATGGTACGGGCGAGACTTAGTCCAAGTCCGTTGCCCGGCGATGAACGACTTTTTTCGCCGCGGTAGTAACGGTCAAAAATCCGGCTGAGTTCCTGCGGAGGAATGCCGATGCCGGTGTCGGAAATTTCAATCCAGATAAATTCATCGGCGATTTGCGCGGACAGATGAACGTATCCGCCGGTGGGTGTATATTTTATGGCGTTATCCAGCAGGTTGGAAATGACGCGCTGCATGCGGCTTTTGTCGCCGGAAATAAGTAGCGGCTCATCGAACAGCTCTACTTCAAGCTGTATGTTTTTTTCTTCGGCAACCGGCTGGAAAAGTTCGATAGATGTTTAGTCCCACAGTGTGGTGGAACGGATCAAACTAAAGCGATCCATAACAGAAGTCCAGATGCTGCAGATATATTCGTATGGCGTGAGGCCATGTAATGTTTTGAGCCGTTTGGCGAAATGATAGGCCATCAAAAAGATCTGTATGTGTTCTTTCAGCTGATCATGGGTTCCATAGTGATAACGCTTCAC